>JANPDB010000215.1:0-2205 GCA_031431255.1 Acidimicrobiia bacterium
GGCACCGACGGCGACCGGCACGGCGGCCTCCGGCACGCAGCACTCGCCGACGACGGGGGCCATGGTGGCGGCGTCGGCGAGGACGGTGTAGATCTCCCACGGGATCTCGGGGCCGGTGACCCACACCTTGTCCTGCACGGCGTAGCAACACGTTGTGGACTCCTCCAGCTCACCGTTCATCCGGGAGGCGGCTTCCGCGACCTCGTCGGTCGACTCGACCTCGACGCCGATGTGGTTCAGCGTGCCGGGCTCACCTTGTCCAGCGATGAGCACGAGCTTGAGCGGCGGCTCGGTGATGGCGAAGTTGGCGTAGCCGTCGCGGACCTTGGCCGGAGCGGTGCGGAAGAGCTTGCTGTAGAACGCAATCGATGCGTCGAGATCGCCGACGTTGAGCGCAACCTGGACACGGGACATGTGTTCCTCCTCAGGAATCGCCGACGATCGTATCGATGATCGTCGATACGCAATACTCTCGCGCATAGATCGACATATGTCAATGTATTCTTCGACGATCTTCGATACACTCGTCTCATGGCGTCGTCGACGAAGACCTTACGCAAGCCTCAGCCCGATCCGGTCGCGTGCTGCAGTCCGGTTCGGACGTCGATGTTGGACGAAGGCGACGCCCAGCTGCTCGCCCAGTCCTTCGCCGCGTTGGCCGACCCGATCCGCCTGACCCTGCTCTCGATCGTTGCGTCGGCGAAGGGTGAGGTGTGTGCGTGTGATCTCGTCGAACCGTCAGGGCGCTCACAGCCGACCGTAAGTCACCATATGAAGATTCTCGTCGACGCCGGACTCGTGTCACGGGAGAAGCGTGGCCTGTGGGTCTGGTACGCCGCGGTGCCCGAGCGACTCGACGCCCTACGCAACGCGCTCCGCTGACGGCACGCACTGCGCGGCTGCGCCTGACCGCACGCACCAGCTGAGGTCACTTCCTCCGGCCGCATTCCGGCCGCATTCCGGCCGTCAGACGTCGGACTTCTCCGGGGTCAGTCGCTTGCGCATGGCGATCCTCGGACGGAGGTCGATGCCGTCGGCGGTTTCGTTCGCTCGGATCACCGCGAGGCCGGGGGTGAGCTCGGACTCCGGAACGGCCTCGTAACCTAAGCGCGCGTAGTAAGGCGCGTTCCATGGCACGTCGACGAACGTTGTGAGCGTGATCGAGCCCAGTTGTTGCTCCCGCCCCCAGTGCTCGACCTGTTCGATCAACGAACGGCCGATGCCGACGCTCTGCGCTGCCCGGATCACGCTCACCTGACCCAGATGGGCGTGCCCGTCCACTATGGACGCAACCGCGTAGCCGATCACCGCTCCGCTCCGCTCGGCGACCCAGGCAGTCCCATCCGCAAGGTGCGCCCGCAACGTCTCGGGGTCGTCCGCCTCCTCGTCAGCGATGGCATCGAGCCCGACCGTCCGGAACATCTGGCCAGCGTCGAGCTCGACCGCGATCATGCGCGAGATGTCGCCCTCGTCGGCTCGTCGAAGCAGCACATCGCTCACCCGGAGTTGCGGCCTCCGATCTCCGGACATCCGCCGAGCGTAGGCCCACGCAACATCGCCAGCTGCCCGTTGTGCTACCCATGTCCGATGGCTGAATCGCTCTACGTGCCCGATGGCGACGTGATGATCCCGACGGAGTTGTCCCGCGGACCGTGGGTTGCCACGGCCCAGCACGGGGGGCCGCCGTCCGGTCTGCTCACCCGAGCGGTCGAACAGCACCGCTCCGGTCCGGACGACGATCCGTCGGCCTACCTGGTGAGCCGCGTGACGGTCGAACTCCTCCGACCGGTTCCGCTCACCCCGCTGCGGGTCACCTCCTCAACGACTCGGCCGGGACGCAAGGTGCAGTTGATCACCGCCTCGCTGTGGGCCGGCGAGGCGTTCGACGTCGAGGTCGCCCGCGCCGTCGGACTCCGACTGCTCCGGGCGCCCATCTCCTTCCCGTTCGACGTCACTGCCCCCAATGCCGAAGCCGACGCGGCAGTTCGCCCGGCGTTCGGTCCCGACCAGGGGCATCCGCCGAGCCGAGCCTTCGACGGCGCAGTTCTTCCCGCCTTCCATGCGAACGCCGTGGACATGCGGTTCATCCGCGGTGATCTCGGAGCGGGGCCCGGGGCGATGTGGATCCGCCTTCGCGTCCCGATCGTGGCAGGGGAGGAGGCGTCGCCGGCGCAGCGTGCGGTCACCCTGTCGGACTTCAGCAAC
>JANPDB010000216.1:0-2197 GCA_031431255.1 Acidimicrobiia bacterium
GATGCCGAGCGCCGACGCTGGCAGGCGATGATCGAGAACTACCTCACCCAGCGCGAGCAGCTGGTCATGGTGGTGGCGCTCGTCGACGGCGAGATCGGTCCCGCCAAACTCGATGTCCAGCTCCTCGAGTGGCTGCAGAGCGTCGGGGTCCCGCACGCCGTCGTCGCCACCAAGGGGGACCGCTTGAAGTCCTCGGCACTGGGTCGTCGCCGCAACGAGGTGGCCGAGGGCTGCGGGCTGCCCATCGACGACGTCCGGTGGGTCAGTGCCACGAGCGGCAAGGGCGTCGACGGCATGCGCACATGGGTTCGCGCCCTGCTCCTCGGCACGTGAAAGCCGCACGTCTCCACGGGCCGACCCGGTCATAGCATCCCGACCCGCATCCGGGTCAGAACAGCGAGTCGAGAACCTCCCAGTGGGCGTCGTCGCTCGTTGCCAGCAACGTCGCCATCCCGACCGCTATTGCGCCCGCGATGTTCTGTTCGAAGTCGTCGATGAACAGGCAGTCCTGCGGGATCAGACGCACACCGAGCCGTTCGTTCAAGGCCTCGATCGTGTGGTGGTAGATCCGTTCTTCGGGTTTGCGCATGCCGACCTCCGAGGAATCGATGATGACGTCGAAGAGCGAGAGCCCCCCGGCGGCGTTGAGCTTCGCCGTCCAGTGCGGCCGCCACTCGGCAACGTTGTTGGTCAACAGCGCCAGGGGGATGCCGCGCCCGCGCCAGCCGCGAATCCGCTCGATGACGTCGGCGCGGACCTCGAGTGAAGCCATGAGGGTCGCCGGGCTATCGCCGCTGAAGAACACTCCCGCTCCCGGGACGACCTCCTCGATCCGTTCGACGAGTTCGCCGACCGACGTTTCACCCCGCTCGAGCCGGTTCCAGAGAGCGCCAGGGTCAGGATTGTGCAGTTCGTGCGACATCATCGAGCGCAGCCGGTCGATCGACGATGTCCGGCTCTCCGGGTCGTTCGGTTCCGGGCGGGGTCGGCCACCCATCGAGAGCGGCACCGTGATCACGCCGGTGTAGTCGATGATCAACGCGGACGGTCGTCGGCTCATGCGCTTCCAGTCTGGTCGACCCGGCGGTCCTCGCCGCTTTGAATCCGAGCGCGCAGTGGCGTCCGTAGGCTGAGGATGTGGTCTACACCCCGATCATCGGCACGCTGGCCTATGTCGTCGACCGCACGTCTGACCGCGGTCAGGGCGGCGCAGCGCTCCTCGTTCATCGCAATGCCCGACCCGACGATGAGCACCTCGGCAAATGGAACGGACTCGGCGGCAAGTTGGAGGCCGACGAGGACGTCGCCGCGGGACTACGGCGCGAGTTGCAGGAGGAGGCCGCGATCAAGGTCACTTCGATGCAGTTGCGCGGAACGGTGAGCTGGCCCGGTTTCGGGCCGAACGGTGAGGACTGGTTGGGCTTCGTCTTCCTCGTCGACGGGTGGACCGGAGGTCCCCCGTCGAGCAACGAGGAGGGCCGACTGGAATGGATACCGCTTCCGCGTCTGCTCCGGGCATGCAGTCCCGATGCGGAGGACCGCGACGCGGCCGATCTCCCGATGTGGGAAGGCGACCGGTTCTTCCTACCGCTCGTTTTCGACGACGACCCGCGGTCCTTCCATGGCGTGATGCCCTACGAACAAGGTCGCCCGGTCGGTTGGACGTGGGAACGCTGGTGACGAGCAGGCCGGTTGCAGCACACAGCCGACGGAGAGCCCTTGCACTGGCACTGATCGGCGCCTGCTCGCTCCTCGCCCGCCAGTCCCCACCCGCACCGGCATCCG
This sequence comes from Acidimicrobiia bacterium, assembly GCA_031431255.1. Lineage (GTDB taxonomy): Bacteria > Actinomycetota > Acidimicrobiia > Acidimicrobiales > JANYDT01 > JANLQX01. The sequence continues at coordinate 1,786 of JANPDB010000216.1, forward strand.
GCCGGTTCGCAGCGACGGTCGACGAGCGCATCGAGTCGGTCACTGCCCGTTTCACCATTATCCGATCGCACCTGGGCTTGCGACACTGGACGGGATTCGACGAGGTGACTGCGCTCTCCCAGGCCAAGGATGCCCCGAGCGGTCCGTTGACTGGATTGATGGTCGCCGTGAAGGACAACATCGACCTCTCGTGGCTGCCCACCTCTGCTGGTGCCTCGGCTCTCCGCGACCGACGACCGGCTCGGAACGCATCGGTCGTCGACCGACTGCTCGCGTCCGGGGCGGTGATCGCCGGCCACACGAACATGGACACCTGGGCACGCGGCGTCCGATCGGTCAGCGAGACGACCGGAGCGACGGCGAATGCACTCAACCCGAGCCGCGGACCGATGGGCTCGAGCGGCGGCTCCGC
>JANPDB010000217.1:0-4512 GCA_031431255.1 Acidimicrobiia bacterium
GACGACCTTCACGACCTGGGAGCAGTTCGAGCTGCACCATCGCGATGCGTTCATCGAGCGGATCACCGCGTTCGTCGAGCGCGTGGGGTCGTAAGCGCGCTGTGCAACTGTGGTGCGAGCGTGCTTGGTTGGGAGGTGACTTGCTCACGAGGGGCGTGCTCCTTTCCATCGACAACGGTGTGTTCACGGACGTTTCGACCGTCGATGCACCCCCCTCCGACGCAGAAGTCGTTCGTGGCGCTGCATTGCCCGGTTTCGCGAACGCGCACTCCCACGCGTTCCACCGGGCACTCCGCGGACGGACCCACGGCGGCACAGGATCATTCTGGACGTGGCGGGAGCAGATGTACTCCGTCGCTGCCCGTCTCGACCCCGACTCCTATCTCGCGCTGGCCACGGCGACGTTCGCCGAGATGGTCCTGTGTGGGTACACCGCCGTCGGCGAGTTCCACTACCTGCACCACGCACCGGGTGGTGTCGCCTACTCGGACCCCAATGCGATGAGTGCCGCGCTCATCGAGGCCGCACGCATCGCCGGCATTCGGCTCACGCTGCTCGACACGTGCTATCTCCGTGGAGGCTTCGACGTGGAACTCAACGAGGCCCAGCGTCGGTTCTCCGACGGTACCGTCGACGACTGGGCGGCGCGAAACGACCGACTCACCTCCGCTGATGTGGTGAACCGTTCCACGCGTCTGGGCGCGGCGATCCACTCCGTACGCGCGCTTTCTTTCGAGGACGTGAGCGGAGTTGCATCCTGGTCGGCCGCCGCCGGTTGTCCGCTGCATGCTCATGTCTCCGAACAGCCGGCCGAGAATGAGGCATGCGTGGCCCACACCGGCCGCACGCCGTCGCAATTGCTGGCCGATGCCGGCGCGATCGGTGAGTCGTTCACGGCCGTCCACGCGACTCACCTGAGCCTGCAGGACATCGCCATCCTCGGGTCCGCTCGTGCCACGGCGTGTTTCTGCTGCACGACCGAGCGCGACCTCGCGGACGGGATCGGTCCGTCGCGCGCCCTTGCCAATGCGGGAGCTCGGCTGTCGATCGGGTCCGACTCCCATGCGGTGATCGATCCGTTCGAGGAGATTAGGGGGATCGAGTCGCACCAGCGGTTGGTGACGAACACGCGGGGCGTGCACGGTCCTGCCGAGTTACTTCGGGCCGGGTCGGTCGACGGATACGCATCGATCGGTTGGAACGGCGGGACCCTGGCCGCCGGAGCCGTTGCCGACCTCGTCGTCATCGATCAGTCGTCGGTTCGCCTCGCCGGGTCGAAGCTGGACGATGTCGCATCGCTGGTGTTCGGGGCGTCGTCGTCAGACGTCTCCCAGGTGATGGTCGATGGTCGGTGGATCGTGCGAGGCGGTTCACACATGACGATCGATGTGCCACGAGCCCTTGCGGCATCGATCGATTCGCTCTGGTTAGGGTGAGGACGCTCGCGTGACCACCACCGTGATCGACAACATCGGCGAGCTGGTCACCTGCGACGCCTCGCTCGGCGAGGGACCGCTGGGAGTCGTCCGTCGTGCCGCGTTGGTCGTCGAGGACGGTCGGGTCATCGCCATCGAAGCCGCCGGACGAACGAGCGCGGATGAACGCACTGATGTCGAGGGAGGTTGTGTGATGCCCGCCTTCGTCGACTCCCACACCCACCTCGTGTTCGCTGGGGATCGTGCTGATGAGTTCATCGCGCGAATGGCCGGGCGGCCCTACGAGGCGGGGGGGATCCGCGTCACGACAGAAGCGACCCGTTCCGCGAGCGATGCGGAGCTTCGGCGACTCACGGCGCTGCGGCTCGCCGAGGCGAGGCGCCACGGCATCGGCCACGTCGAGATCAAGTCCGGCTATGGGCTCGACATCGTGACGGAGGAGCGGTGCTGCGCGCTGGCGGCTGAACTGACGGACGACGTCACCTTCCTCGGCGCTCACGTGGTGCCGTCCGACTACGCCGGTCGCGTCGATGAGTACGTAGGTCTTGTGTGCGGTCCGATGCTCGATGCCTGCGCGGGTCACTCGAAGTGGATCGACGTGTTCTGCGAGCGCGGCGCATTCGACGCAGACCAGAGCCGGACGATCCTTGAAGCTGGGCGCGCTCGCGGTCTCGGGTTGCGGGTCCATGCGAACCAGCTCGGCCACGGACCCGGAGTGCAGCTTGCCGTGTCGCTCGGTGCAGCAAGCGCCGATCACTGCACGTACCTTTCCGATGACGACCTCGACGCGTTGGCGGGAAGTGACACCGTGGCCACGTTCCTACCCGCCGCCGACTTCTCGACTCGACAGCCCTATCCCGACGCACGACGAGCGCTCGATGCAGGAGTACGCATCGCCATCGCCACGAACTGCAACCCCGGGTCGAGCTACACCACGTCGATGGCGTTCTGCATCGCGCTCGGCGTGCGGGACATGGGACTGACGGCGGAGGAAGCCGTCCTTGCCGCGACCGTCGGCGGTGCGGCCGCCCTTCGACGCGCCGACGGGCTCGGCACACTCGCGCCTGGAGCGACCGCCAAGATCACCGTGCTCGACGCGCCGTCGTTCGCCCACATCGTCTACCGGCCTGGCGTCAACCTGGTGCGACGAGTCATCGGCTGAGCCGATTCGGTGCTCGGAACGCGCAACGGGATCTCCATCCTCGCGATTGTCCCGGGCCGCGCGTCGTCGAAGGAAACGCTGCCGCCCAGTCGCCGCGCCCGCTGGTGGAGGCTGGCGAGCCCGCGACCGGATCGGCGTTGGCCGAAGTCGAAGCCGATCCCGTCGTCGCGAACCTCGATCACACACGTCTCCGGATCGTCGCGACCGGTGGCCAGGCTGACCTCGACCCGTCCGGCGCCGGAGTGCCGCAGCGCGTTCGAGGTCATCTCCTGAAGTGCACGGAGCAACTGCAGGAGTCGTTCGGCCGGAAGATCGAGACCCGGGCAATCCTGCTTCCACAGCAGGTCGATCCCGGCTGCTTCGAATCGGGGGCCCACCCGGGCGCGCAGCTCGGCGAGCGCGACGTCGGCGGACCCGTCGCCCGGATCGAGCGAATCGACGATCAGTTTGAGGTCGTCAAGACACGCGCCGAGCGAGGCCAGCAGTCGGTCGTCATCGATCTTCTTCGCCCGCACCTGGATCATCAAACCGATCAGCTGGCTGCCGACGCCGTCGTGCATGTCGCCAAGGATGCGCTGGCGCTCGACGGATCGGTTGGCGCGACCCACTGCCGCCTGCGACGCCGCACGGACACCTTCGATGCTGGCGATCAGCAGCACGTTGGCCACGATGCAGCCGATGAAGCCAGCCGCGCGAAGTGGATAGACGGCGGCACTCGACAAGTCCTGGGCGCCGGTGTAGCCGAGGCGGTCAACCGTGAAGAAGATGGCAATCTGCGCGGCCGACAGCACGGACCACACCGAGGCCGACCGTCGTCCACACGCGACGTATGTGGTGACGGGGTGGAAGAAGCTCCACACGATCGCCGGTGAGTTGAAGCCGCCGGTGCGGCCGGCGACGACGAAGGTGACGAGCCAGGTGAGCGCCGTCGCGGCGTTGCCGATCACGAGCAGAGGCACACCCCGGACGATGGCCAGATGCACGACGCTGAGCAGGACAGCGATCGATCCAATTGCCGCAGCGGAGACGGGGGAGCCCAGGAGGCCGTAAAGCAACGCGGACGAGCCGGCGAGTCCGATACCGAGCCAGGCGATGAGGATTCCGGTCCTGGTGCGGTGCGCCGCATCGAGCTGATCGTCGGTTCGTTGCTCCGGAGGTATGTAGCGCTCGGCCGCCGAAAGGGCCCGCTGACGGAGGGCCGAACGGATTGATGTTTGCGGCACGGTTGCAGGGTTCATCTTCGGCTACGGCTTGATGGTGATGAGCCCGGACTGGACGGCCTTGAAGACGGCTTCGCCGCGTGAGTTCACCGACAGCTTGCGGTAGATCGCCTTCACGTGGTCGCCGACCGTGTGCAGCGAGATCGACTGCTGCGCGGCGACCTCCTTGAACGAGCGGCCACTCGCCAACGCCTCCAGCACCGCGGTCTCCTTCGCCGTCAGCGAGACGGTGCTGCCCGGCTGCTTGGGGACACTGCCGCTGCGCATCCGGGCGAGGATGTGGCTGGCGACGGCTGGGCTGATCGGCGCCCCGCCGGAGAGGACCGTCCGGAGGGCCCCGATCACCTGGTCCGAATCGGATTGCTTGAGCAGGTAGCCATCGGCGCCCTCCTCGATCGCAGCCACCACGCTCCGCACGTCGGCGAAGACGGTGAGCACGACAACCTTGCAGGCGAGTTCGCGGGAGCGCACCTCGGCGATCAGGTCGAGGCCGCTGCCGTCGGGCAGGCCGAGATCGACGAGCATGACATCGAGTTGGCGGTCGAGGAGGCTGAGACCCTCGGCAAGGGTGCCGACCGCGCCGGCAACCACGAAGCCGCCGACGTTCTCGAGCATGAGGGTCAGGCTCTCGCGCAGGAGCTCGTCGTCCTCCACGAGGCCGATCGTCACGGTTGGCATCGTTTCCTCCGCGGGT
>JANPDB010000218.1:0-1873 GCA_031431255.1 Acidimicrobiia bacterium
CCGTCGCCGTTCGCGGCGACGGTCCGCACGATCGGCGGGTACCACGCGTCGTGGCCGAATCCGCTCAGCTCCAGCATCCCGAGCAGATCTCGCTCCGTCTCCGCGGCACCGGCACGGTCGGCCTTGTTGATCACGAAGACATCCGCGATCTCCATGAGACCCGCCTTGTTCGCCTGCACGGCGTCGCCCCAACCCGGGTTCACGACCACGACCGTCGTGTCGGCGGCCCCGGCGATGTCGACCTCGACCTGGCCGACACCGACCGTCTCCAACAGGATCCACGGGAACCCGGCAGCATCGAGCACCCGGACGGCGGCCGGAGCGGCCACGGCGAGCCCACCAAGATGACCTCGCGTCGCCATCGAACGGATGAACACACCGGGGTCGAGGTAGTGATCGCCCATCCGGACGCGGTCTCCCAGAATCGCGCCCCCTGAGTAGGGCGACGAGGGATCGATCGCCAGCACCGCGACCTCCTCGCCACCCTCCCGGACGACCGTGATCAGGCGGTCGGTGAGTGTGCTCTTCCCGGCCCCCGGCGCCCCCGTGATGCCCACGGTGTAGGCCCGGCCTCCGCGGGGCCACACAAGCCGGGAGGCCTGCTGGCTGGGCGGGCCTCCCTGCTCGACGACGGAGAGCAGTCGGGCGAGCGCGGTCCGGTCCCCTGCGCACGCCGGTTCGAAGAGCTGGGATGGGTCACGGCGTCGCACGGCTCGACAACACTACCGGGGTGCCCGATTCGTTCCTGAGCGACACCATCGCCGACGAACCCCGGGCACAGCAACAGCGGGCGACGCGGCGGGCCCGGACCATCGCCGCATTCCGCCCGCCCGAACCAATCGGTGGGGCGGGTCGAACGCTGCTCCTCTGCCTCGGGGTCATCGCCGCTACCGCCGGTTACCAGGGCTCGCTCCCGACTGTCGTCATGACCTACGTGGCCGATCAGTTCGGAGCTACCGATCCCCAGCAGAACACCGCACTTGCGCTCATTCGACTCGACATCTTCTTCACCCTCGTACTCGTACGCGCCGCCGATCGCATCGGTCGCCGAAAGATGCTTCTCCTGTGCGCCACTGCCGGCCCGGTGCTCACTGCCATCTGCGCCCTCAGCACGTCCCTTGCGATGTTCACCGTGCTGCAAGTCATTTCGCGATCCTTTGTCACCGCTGTGGCCATTCTGATCACCGTGATGGTCGTCGAAGAGATGCCAGCGCGTTCGCGCGCCTGGGCCGGCGGGTGCATGGTCGCGTGCGCGGCGATCGGTTCCGGCGTCGTCCAGAGTGGGAGCGCCGTCGCCGATCGCTCGGCTGGCGCATGGAGGCTCCCGTTCCTCCTCCCGCTGCTCTCCCTTCCGGCGCTCGTCTTCATCCGTGGGCACTTGAGCGAGACCGGCCGATTCCGCCGCCACGCTGATGCCGAACTCGCCGATTCGGAACTCCGTCTTCCCACCATGGCGGCGTTTGCCAAGCACCGCCGGCGGTTGCTCACGGTGGCGCTTCTGGTCGGGCTCATCGCCTTCCAGAGCAACCCCTCGAGGCAGCTCCGAAACGACTACCTCCGGAACCAGCGCGGCTTCACCGGCAGCGAGCTCAGCCTGTTCGGGGTCCTGACGAACGCACCCGGCGTGTTCGGCGTCGTGTTCGGATCGCTGGTCGGTGATCGGCGAAGCCGCCGCATCGTCATCTCGGTGGGCCTCCTGTGCATCGGTGTCGCCGACTTCGGGGTGTACCGATCCCACGGTTCGGCGATCTGGGCGTGGTCGATCTTCGGCGCGCTGTTCGGTGCCGCTGCGCTACCGGCACTGGCGATCCTGACCGCCGAGCTCGTCCCGACCGCCATCCGGTCCACCGCAAACGGATTCACCACCTTCGCC
>JANPDB010000219.1:0-3108 GCA_031431255.1 Acidimicrobiia bacterium
CGCGCCGAGCTCACGTCGCCGAGGACGAACCCGGCGAAGAGCGTCCGTTGCGTATCGGTGAAGCCGCGAGCGCTTCGAAGCAATGCCGAACGAATGGCGTTCGCCTGTCGATAGGGAACGCCGCCGGCATGGCGCGCGTGCAGGCGGCGAACACGGAAGCGGCCGGCGAGATGGCGGGCATCCTGAAACGGGCGACGGATCGGGAAGGCGACCGTCGAACCTGACACGACAAGCTCGTCGCCGACGCGCAGAGAGGCTCCGCGCATCGACGCCGGCACGACGGCAGTCCACCGGTGCCCGTCGAGGGACAGGTCGACGCGGCTACCGCCGAGCGACGGTTCTGCGTCAGTGCGAACCACCGCCCGAACGGCATCGTAGGACCGGGACGGCGCGTGGAGACCGTTCTTGGCCCGGGTGGCCCAACCGGCGAGTGCCGCCAACGTGATCGTGACACCGATTGCGAGGGCCGGTACCAAGCGAACCGGAGAGTTGCGGTGGTCCGGCGGGGAACGGAACAGCCCCACCGTCGCGCCCACGAAGGTACCGGCTCCGAGGGCCACTGCCGCGGTCGGCGACCATGGCCAGATGCACCCCGCAACCACGACGACCGCCGCGGCCACGATCGCCGCATCGGAGAAGCCGGACGGAGCTCCGGCTGGCGTCACCGTGCCCCGACCGGGGTTCAGACCCGGACCCGGGCCTTGAGCGTTGCGAACTTCGCCTCGCCGATCCCCGGCACGTCGAGCAACTGGTTCACCGACCGGAACCGGCCGACGCGAGTTCGCGCTTCGATGATCCGCTCGGCGATCGCCGGCCCGATCCCGGGTAGCGCGTCGAGTTGCTCGGCGGAGGCGGCGTTCAGGTCGACGATTGCGGCCGGACCCGTCCTCGCGCCGGTCACCGACCCCGTCGATGCCCCGGACCCGGTCGTGCCTACGATCACGCCGGGAGGGGCCTGACCGCGCCGCGGGACGAAGATGCGCTCGCCATCACCCACCCGCGCCGCGAGATTCAGCACGTCGGGATCGGCATCGCCCGTGAGGCCGCCCGCTGCGGCGACGACATCGGTAACCCGGGCGGGATCCGACAGCCGGTACACACCGGGTGCGAGCACGGCACCCGCGGCGTGAACGACGACGGTTGGCGCCGTCGGGCCGACCGGCGTCGAGGACTGCGACGTCGGGAGAAGCGCCACCGCTTCGGCCCCGGGTCTCGAGACGGAAGCGATGGGTCGGCTTTCGGCCAAGCCCGGCGCTGAGGTGGGCGGCGCCTGACCCACCTCGAGGGGCAATGCGGCGGCGGGCGTCAACGGGAGCGTTGGATCATCCGACGACGCTCGCGGAGCGGACCGGGGCACCCGCGCCAGCGCAGCCGGTCCAAACACCGCCAAGGCGGCCAGGACGGCGACGATCGCACTACCGACGAGCACGATGCGGCGTTGACCCGAGAGCCGACTCCGAACTGACGCGAGGAGCCGCTCGAAACCACCCCGGATCTGCTCGACCGGTGTCGGTCTCGGCCGGGGTCGATCGAGACCCCTGAACGTGGACGCCGCACGTATCGTCATCGTTTCCGGCGCTTCCATATCGACCTCCGCGCTCACCGCCGGGCCACCCGGATGCTGAACGCATGGCGGGGCGACCGACGAAGTGCCACCGGGGAAGCGACACCGCAAACGCTACGGCGGGGGTGTGACGATCACCACGGCCGGCCGGGTTCGGCGCACCGACGCGCCGGATGCTCTTTGGCGAGATCCGCAGTCCGGCGAGTGGATCGGGACGTCGAACCGAACAGCAGGTCGGTCAGACCGCTGCCGCGTCGATGACCGGCAGTCGTGCCGCAGAGCCACCGAGAGGCGCCGACGTTTCGGGCGAACTGTGCAGGCGAGCGCGTCCGTCGACTCGCGCCTCGACCTCGAGCGGAATTCGGGAATACGCCTGCCAGTGGCCGTAGCCACGAAAACGAAAGCGCGCGTATGACTTGAGGTACCGGGCGAGGAATCGGCCGACCCCGAGTTCGGCGAACTGCCGAACATGGACCTGCTCGTGAGCAAGAAGTTCCGCGAAACCGCCGCTACGGGCGGCCGACCTGCGGACGATGACGAGCGACCCGAGCGTGATCCCGACGGAACCGGGCGGCACCGGGCCCCCGACCCATAGCCAGTGCCCGTCGACTTTGCTCAGCCGCTTCGGGGGAGACGTCGTCAGACCCATGGCGACGTTCTCCCGAGCACGAACACGACCATCTCCGACGTCAGAACAGACGGGCGGCAAGCTTGCGGCGGTATTCGCCGACCTTCGGGTGTTCGCCTAGGGCGGCGAGCAGATCAACGTACTTCTGGCGGGCGTCGTCGTCGGCCTTCACCTGATCGAGCAGAAGGTCGAGTTCGGCGAGTGACTCGGCCCCCACTCCGGTCTCCGACATGCCGAGACGGGCGCGTGCCGCAAGCTCGACGGTCTCGGGGGTCTCGGGGATGCGGGCGAGCAGGGAGAGCGGCTCGTCGAACTCGCCGCGTTCGATCAGCATCTTCGCCAGGCCGACAATGGCCCGAGCGTTGCCGGGCTCGACGGCGAGCACCTCACGAAGTCCGTCTTCGTTGCCGGCGGCAAGGGCGTTGTCGATCGCACTGTCGACCGGCGACGCCGCGGGCGCAAGTCGATCGACCCACATCTTGATCTGTGCCTCAGGAAGTGCGCCGATGAACGAATCGACGACCTTGCCCTCGTGAATGGCGAAAACCGCCGGAATCGACTGCACCTGGAAGGTGGAGGACACCCTGGGGTTGTCGTCGACGTTGACCTTCACCAGCACGACGTCACCGTTCGTGGCATCGACGACCCGCTCGATCATCGGGCCGAGCGTGCGGCACGGACCGCACCACGGGGCCCACAGGTCGACGACGACCGGAACGGATTTCGATCGCTCGACCACCTCGGTTTGGAAGGTGGCGTCGGTGACGTCGATGTACATGCCAGGCACTCCAGGAACGAACGGTGGGCCCGCAAAACTACTGCCTTTGGGACACCCGCAAACCCGCGCACCCGCAAGCGATGACACCCGCCGCACGCGGCGTCGAGCACCGAACGGCCGCGGCTCGCGTACGGTGGG
>JANPDB010000220.1:0-2190 GCA_031431255.1 Acidimicrobiia bacterium
GGTCATGGAGATCGCCGTGATTGCCAGTGTCATCACGATCGAGAGGATGAGCAGTCGCGCCACCGCCCGTCGGGAAAGCTCGGGCACGGCCAGAAGCACCGGTCCGAGCCCGGACAGGCTGGTGATCGGAAGCGCTTCCGGCACAACGATGGTTCCGACGATGGCCAGTGGCCACACCGCGATGTTCATGACGAGTACGGCTCGGGCGAGCCGACCGTGGCGGTTCTGGAGACGGGCCCAGAACAGCGTTCCTCCGTACGACGCCGTGAACGCCAGCAGAACCAGGATCCAGACCGACTGGACAATGAGCAACTGCACGGTCGTCACGCCGAGGAGGACGAGCGCAACGATCACCAGGTTTGCCGAGAGAAGGCCTTCGACGCGTCGTCGTGCCGCTCTGGCGGTCTCGTCCTCGCCGATGCTGACCGCGGTCAAGCGCGCATCCTCAGGGTCGCTTCGGGAGTGACCCGGCGCGAGCCAGCGCGACCACTCGTTCCGCGCTGAGATCGGCTTTGCGGAGGTAGGCGACGTCGAGGGAACGAGCAGACGCCGGGAGCTCGTCCGGTTCGTAGGTGGACATCAGCACCGAGACGATGTCGGGGAAGGAACGATGGATCCAGGAGATCGCCTCGACTCCGTTCATCTCCGGCATGGAAAGGTCGATCAATGCGATGTCGACTTGGAGGCCTTCCACGAGTGCCGCGATCGCGGCGCTCGCGGAGCCGACCGCTCGGACCACGTCTAAGGCCGGGTCGGTGGCGAGCGAACGCGCCGCGGCGCGCAGGAACGATGGCTGGTCGTCGACCACCAAGACGCGCACCGGTCCGGTCATGGCCCGTAGCTTGCGCGGATGTGCATGGTCACGACCATCGTGCTACCACTGAACTCCAGCGCATCTCGCTTCGCTCGTAGGAGCGGACGCTGGCTCACGTGTCTGCCGAGAGGTAGAGCAAGACGGCCTTCACCCGGCGATTCAGCGAGCCGTCATCAGCGAGCCCCAGCTTCGCGAACAGGGTGTTGATGTACTTCTCCACCGAGCGTTCGGAAAGCACGAGCCGCTCAGCGATCGAGGCATTCGACCGGCCGGTCGCGAGCTCGGCGAGGATGTCTCGTTCGCGCGGGGTGAGCCGGTCGAGCTCGGTCCTCCGCGGGTCCGACCGCACCGAGAGGAGCGCGTCGACGATCAGAGGATCGACCGACGATCCACCTGCGACGACGGTCCGCAGGGCGCCGATGAGCTGATCGGCGTCGCCGATGCGTTCCTTCAGGAGGTAGCTCCTCCGTTCCGATCCCGCACCGAGAAGTTCGAGGGCGTAGGCGGGGTCGGCGTGTTGGGAAAGCACGACGACACCGATCTCGGGTGCCCGGACTCGCAGCACGGTGGCGAGGCGGATGCCCTCATCGGTGCCGGTCGGGGGCATCCTGATGTCGGTCAACACGACATCGGGGCGCTGCTCCATCGTTGCAGCAAGCGCTTCGTCGAAGGTTTCGGCGGTGGCAACGACCTTGATGTCGGGCTCGGTGCCGAGCAACGCCACGAGGCCTTGGCGGACCACGAACGAGTCCTCGGCGATCACCACGCGCACGGTATCGACGGTAGTGGCAGGCACGGGGGAAGCTCGCGCGTCCGGACCATCGTGCCAGCACGGTACGCGGCCGTCGTGCGGCCACGGTTCCTTCAGCGTGTCGTGACGTGCACGATGAAGACGTCAGCAACCGACGGAAAACGGTGGCGAACACGACGGGCCGGTCGTGATCGGCGCCGTGAAGCTGATTGGCGTGTCGAAGTTCGGCGGGGAGCCAGACGGTCCGCACTGGACCGTCAGGCTCGCCCGGGCCGGCAGTGTGCAACCGTGGTGATCGCCGAGATCTCGCAGCTGCCGAGATACTGCGATCACAGGAGGCCTCCGATGTCCGAGATCACGCAGTTCGAACCGAAGTTCATGCCCATCGGCGTGCTCACTGCCGCCCTCCAGGAGCTCACGCCTCGCGAGCGCCGTGACACCGACCCCGACCTGGCGATCGAGGAGTGGCTCGAGTTCGCCGTGACCCTCGGTGCGGACTGCATCGAGCTTTCCGCGGCATTGCATCCGTCCCTGGCTGATATCCCTGCCGAGGCGATGCTTGATCCGGTCGCCAACACCTTGGATCTTCGCGAGCCGTTCAACCGCGCTCGGACCGAGCGGGTGC
>JANPDB010000221.1:0-3848 GCA_031431255.1 Acidimicrobiia bacterium
CTCTCCGCCCACCTGTGGGTCGAATGTCCGCCACACCTCCTTGCCCTGGGAGACGGAATCGAGGCCGAGGTCATCGCCTACAAGCGCCGGATCGGCACACGCTGGCTGCTGTGGCGAGCGGGCCCAGCGGTCCATGCGGACGCCCGCTACGGCGCAGTGCCAATCGACGCCATCGATGATCCGACCCTGTTCGTCACCTACCGGCTGTATCCCGACGGCAGCGGTGAAGGCGTCGGGGCCGACGGCATCGTCCACACCCGCTTCCGCACCTGGAAGGAATCCCTCCGCGACAACTGACGCCACGTGTTGGGAGAGAGGTTGCCCCCATATCTGGGGGCAGAACACCTCCGAACCGCGCTCGGAGGTGTTCTGCCCCACCCCGGCCAGATGCGTCGGTAGGGCCGGAGGCCTCCCTAGGGTGGTGACATGAACAGTGATGCGCGAGTGCTCGCCGAAGATGTCTCGTGGCGGTTGGACGACATCACGGGTTCTGACGATCCCGCCTCGATGCACGCCCTCCTCGAGTCCGCTGCCGCCTGGGCCGAACAACTCCAGCCGTATCGTGGGCAACTCGCCACCATGAGCCCGGCCGACCTCGGCGAGTTCTGGCGAAAGGTGGAAGAAGCGTCGACTCCCCTTGCGCTCGCCGGGAACTTCGCCCAGCTGCGATTCAGCACCGACACGGCTGACCCAGCGAACGGGTCGCTGATGATGGCCATGCAGGAGAAAGCGACGGCGATAGGGACGACGCTCGTTTGGATCGAGCTCGAATGGGCGTCGCTCGACGACTCGATCGTCGACACTGCGCTAAGCGACCCGACCCTGGGCCGTTGGAAGCATCACCTGCGTGTCCTGCGGGCGCAACGCCCCCACCTACTCACCGAGTCCGAGGAGAAGGTCCTCGCAGAGAAGGCGCTCACCGGATCATCTGCATGGTCGAGGCTGTTCGACGAACTGGTGTCGGGCATTCGGGTCAGCCTGCCGTCGGGAGAGATCGCGTTCGAGGAAGCCGGCAGTCGACTGCAGTCCTCCAATCGGGCGACGAGGGCCGAGGCCGCGGCCGGGATCACCGAAGCCCTTGCTCCGGGACTTCGCACGCGCGCCTACATCTACAACACGCTGCTCGCCGACAAGGCTACCGATGATCGTCTGCGCGCTTACAGCTCGTGGATCTCCTCGCGGAATCTTGCGAACCAGGCCTCAGACGAATCCATTCGGGCGCTCATCGAAGCCGTCGTCTCAAGATTCGGATTGGTGCAGCGGTGGTACCGCCTGAAGGCCCAGATGCTCGGCCTTGACAAGCTTGCTCACTACGACCGAAACGCGTCCTTGTCGACCGGGGAGCCCGACGAGACGATTCCGTGGGAGCAAGCAAAGGCCATCGTGCTCGACGCCTACGCGTCGTACTCGCCGGTTCTCGCGTCGGGAGCGGCCCGCTTCTTCGACGAGAACTGGATCGACGCTCCGCTGCGTCCGGCCAAACAGGGCGGCGCGTTCTGTGCCCCGATGACCCCGGGGCTGCATCCCTTTGTGCTCGTCAATTACACCGGCACCCGACGCGACGTGCTGACCCTGGCTCACGAGCTTGGGCATGGTCTTCACTTCCTCCTCGCGAAGGACCGAAGCCTGTTCGAACACGTGACACCGCTTACCCTCGCCGAAACCGCATCGGTGTTCGGCGAGGCTGTTACGTTCGGCAGGCTCCTCGATGGCGAAAGCGACCCCCGGCGGCGGATGTCGCTGCTCGCCGGCAGCGTCGACGATTCAGTCGCAACGGTCTTCCGCCAGGTGTCGATGTGGCGCTTCGAAGACAGCGCGCATAACGCACGCCGGACGGAGGGTGAGCTTTCCGTCGACCGCCTCAACGAGTTGTGGATGCAGTCGCAACACGAACTCTTCGGCGACACGGTGGACACGACCGGGTACGACGCGTGGTGGAGCTACATTCCGCACTTTGTTCACGTGCCGGGCTACGTCTACGCGTACGCGTACGGACAGCTGCTCGCGCTCTCCGTCTACCAACGGTCCCTCGACGGAGGACCCGCTTTCGCCGAGAAGTACCTCGGGATGCTCGCAGCCGGCGGGTCCCGGTCACCGGAAGAACTGACCGCCATGGTCGATTGCAATCTCAACGATCCCGAGTTCTGGAATGCCGGCCTCGACCTGGTCGAACGCCGGGTGACCGAGGCGGAGCACGCAGCCGCAGCGCTCGCCGTCTAATGCCCGTCGGCTCGGAGGCCCGGTCTCACTTCTTCGTCAGTTGAAGGAGATGTCGTCGGGCATCAGACGCAGGGTCGGATCGTCCCGGTCGGCCCGTCGCAGCACCCGACCCCACAGCGTGTCGATCCGCCGATCGAACGCGTCACTCGGAAGACCGGGGACGACCACCCAGCCACCGAGCATCACCTCGCCATCGAGTTGACCCGGCCCCCATCCGGTGTACCCGGCGAACAAACGAACGTCGAGCAGCGCGTCCGTCGGCTCCCCGTGCAGGTCGATCAGGCCGATCGGACCGAGGGTGGGCGTCTCGATCGCCTGGTACCCCGACGGCGTGCTGCCCGGCGCCGGACGACCGATGCCAATGAGGGCGCCCGTCTCGACGGGACCACCGCAACGGACCGGCAGACCGGCGACCGCTCTCCAACTCGGCACGGCATTGTCGACGTCGAGTTCGGTCGGCTGGTTGAGCACCAGGCCAAACGCGCCGCTCTCGTTGTGGAGGAGAACGACGACGACGCTTTCCACGAAGTTCGGGTCGGTCAGCGGCGGTGGTGCGACGAGAAGCATGCCGGCGAGCGATTCCACCCCTCGATCGTGCCAGGCCGGGAACCGGCTCTGCACCAATAGCCGGCTCGGACGGACCGGGCGGCAGAACGCCTCCGAGCAGCGTTCGGAGGCGTTCTGCCCCCACAAATGGGGGCAACCTCTCTCCCATGCGCCGATGAACTCAGCGGCGGGGCTGGAGCGCGAACGTGGCGACGAAGCCGCGATGATCGCTGCCCGGCACGTTCAGGTCGCGCACGGACCGGGCGGCGACATCTCTGGTGTACAACACGTGGTCGAGCCGGAACAGCGGGAAGCCATCGGGCCACGAGCGACTGAGACCCCGCCCGACTGCTTCGTGCCCATCCGTGAGCCCACGCCGCAACAAGGCTCCGAAAGCCGGTTGCCAGCGGCCGGCGTTGAAGTCCCCGACAAGCAGCAACGGCTCCTCGGTGGCCTCCACGACACGGCCCAGGCGGGCGAGGTCCGATGCCCAAGGACCGACCCAACCGGCCGTCGACGGCGATTCCGCATGCACCGGGAGGACTCGGATGCCCTGCCCATCGGGAAGAACCACCCGGGTGAACGGCGCCCGATCACGGCCGACGCGGACGACGTCGTCAAAGGGGAACTTCGAGTACAGACCCAACCCGCCCGTCGGGGATCTTCCACCGACAGGCTCTTGGGCGTCGAGAAGGCGATAGGGGTAGCGCTCATCGAAGCCGACGGTCGTCGCCGCCGACACGAACGAGGGACTGAGCTCCGACAGGGCGACGATGTCGGCATCCGTCGCGAACAGCACCTTCGCGGCGTCGATCGGCGTGCCGTTGCGGAAGTACAGGTTCGCCGAGGCGATTCGGAACTCGGTCGCGCCGTTGGCCCAGAAGGGAACGGGATCTCGTCCGATCGCAGGCGACAGGGCGAACCACGACGTGATCACCAGTACCAGGGCCGCGAGAGCCTGGATCCACCGTCGGCTGACAAGCGCTACCGCCAGAATCAAGGGGGTCCCGGCCACGACGACCGGGAACCCGGCCTGAAGCGCTTGGAGCACCGGCGTCGGTCGGCTGCTGATCGGCCGCGAG
>JANPDB010000222.1:0-1997 GCA_031431255.1 Acidimicrobiia bacterium
AGTGAACAGACGATTCGTCGGAAGTCGGCGAGCTCGATCCAGATGCGGGCGTTCTCGCGGAGCCATTTCGACGCCGCGAAGCCGCTCCATCCGCGACCCGATACGTCGATGACCAGCTTGGCCGGGTCGACCGAAACCCCAGCACTCCGCAGATCGACCACCCGGAACCCGGCCAGTGTGTTGATGGACGTTCGCGCCGATGCGGCGAGCGCGTCGAGCCCGGCGAAGAGCGCGCCGGCCGACTCGTCGATCTCGGCTCGGGCGAGATCGAGCGACACCGTGAGCAACGCCGATGGAGAGGACGACTGGAGCATCGCCAGGGCACGTTCCAGCCGAGTGGCATCGAAGCCGTGACGAACATGGAGCATGGAAGCCTGAGTGAGTGCCCGCAGCGTCTTGTGGGTCGACTGGATCACGACGTCGGCACCTTCGGCCAACGCTGAGGCGGGAAATGCCGGGTGGAAGCCGAAGTGCGAGCCGTGTGCTTCGTCGACGACGAGCACGGCACCGGTGCGGTCGGCGAGCCTCCGGTACGGGCCGAGGTCGCACGCCATGCCGTAGTAGTTGGGACGGGTCACGTGCACAATGGCGAGACGGTCCGGCAGCTCGGCGTTGACGGCGGCGGGATCGGCGAGAAACCATCCGTCCTCGACAACATCGTGGGCAGCCGGTAGATAGTGCGGGAGGGCGCCGCTGAGTACGATGCCGGCGTAGACGCTGCGGTGTGAGCCGCGCAGTACGGCCACGTGGTCGTTGTCGCCGGCATGGGCGATGAACGCCGCAAGGTTGCCCACCGTCGATCCGCCGACGAGGAAGAACGTACGTCCGGCACCGAAGGTCGCCGCTGCTGCGTCCTGGGCCGCGGCCAGCGCGGCGGACGGCGCGTGCAGATAATCGAAGCCGCCCATCTCGCTCACGTCGTGGCGCCAGATCTCGCGGCCGAGTGTCGACTCGGCCAGTGCCGAAGGTGAATGCTGCTTGTGCCCCGGCATGTGGAACGAGGCCACCTCACCCTCGGCGTAGTACCGCAGCGAATCGGCGAGCGGAGCGGGCGTCGACGGCTGCTCGGTCACGGCACGCTCTACGGACGCACGACGGCAGCGAGCAGCGCCTGCAGCTTGAGCTGCGTCTCGGTGAGCTCGGCCAGGGGATCGGAGTCGGCCACGATGCCCCCGCCCGCGTGCATCCGGGCCCGATTGCCGCTCACCTGCGCGGACCGCAGTCCGACGGCCCACTCACCGTTGCCGGCAGCATCGACCCAGCCGACCGGACCGGCGTAGCGACCACGAGGCACCGGCTCGAGTTCGCTGATCTTAGCCAGCGCCAGTTCGACGGGGACTCCGCCGACGGCCGGCGTGGGGTGCAGGAGCCCGGCGAGCTCGAGAGCGGTGGGCGACGTGCGGTCGTGGACCTGATCAGCCCGCAGCGAGCCGGTGATGAGCGTGGCGAGGTGTGACACGTTGCGCAGCGACAGCACCGTCGGGGTCCGAGGCACGTCGAGCTCGTCGCAGAGAGGCCGGAGCAGGGCGGCCATGGCGTCGATGACGAGCGAGTGCTCCCAGCGGTCTTTGGAGGACGCGAGCAGGCTCGCCGCCAGTCGGGCATCGGTCTCGGGGTCGCCTGACCGGGCGATCGTTCCGGCCAGCGGATGGGCCTGCACGGCCGAGCCCTTGCGACTCACCAGGAGCTCCGGGCTGGCGCCGAGGAACCCTTCGACGTGGAACACCATGCAGCTCGGGAACAATGCCCGGAGGCGACCGAGGATCTCGCAGATGATGAGCGGTTCGGTGGCCTCGACGTCGACGGCCCGGGCGAGCACGACCTTTTCGAGCGGTCCGTCATTGATGGCGGCGACCGCGGTGGCGATGCGCTCGCACCATTGCTGGTGGGTGACCGTCGAGTGCAGGTCGAAGCCGTGGGGTGACCACGCCGTGCTGGTCGGGCCGACCATCTCCGACAGGTCGAGCAACGTGCTTCGCTCGACGGCGGGCAGGGAG
>JANPDB010000223.1:0-6014 GCA_031431255.1 Acidimicrobiia bacterium
CCGTTGTCGGCCTCGATGTCGCGATCAATTGCCGACACGATGCCGGTGGACACCCTCGGCCCGCCCGGCAATGCCAAGGCAGTGCCGATCGCCAGGACCTGGTCGCCCACGACGCTCGATTTGGAACTTCCGAGCCTGGCCGTCGGGAGGTTCTTCGCTCCGTCGACCTTGACCAGCGCGATGTCGCGCTCTCGGTCGCGGCCGATAACGGTGGCGGAACGGACCTTGCGGTCGCTGAAGGTCACCTTGATGGTCGCGGCACCCTCGATGACATGGGCGTTGGTCAGGATGTAGCCGTCAGGGGTGAGGACGATGCCGGTACCCGCGCCCTGCGACGGTTCGACGCCGAAGAAGGAGTTCGGATCGATCTGCTGCTGCGTGCTGAGGGCGACCACTGCCGGCTCGACTGTCTTCAGGACATCCGCAACCGAGAGCGCAGCCCCGGCGAAGCTGAGCGTCGGCGTCGAAGTCCCCTTGGCGTCGACTGCTTGGACGGCCGGAGTGGCCACCTTCGTCCGGGTTTTGTCGCGGGTCGCGACGATGACCCCACCGAGGGTGGCGGAGGTGAACAGGGCCCCGACAAGGCCGCCGGCGAAGGCTGCCTTCGCCCACGGAGCACGAATCGAGGGAGTGGCGTCCGCACCGAGGGCCGGTGGCTGTTCGGGACTCACGGGCGGTGACGTGGAGTCCGACTGGGACGGGTCCGGTTCGGAAGGAATAGATTCATGTTCCACGCTCATGAGTGTGTCGAATCTGACATAAGAGTCGGATGAAAGCCTGAGATTACGTGTCAGACGTCACGGAACGACCTCTGACGCCGTCGCCAACCCCCGACAAGGCGAGGACCCGGGAAACGACTGCATCGAACATCGGCTCCGTCAGCTTCCCGGTGAACGTGTTCTGCTGGCTCGGGTGAAAGGAGCACACGACGGAGACCGGTCGGCCATCATTCAGGACCGTGTCGACTTCAACTCCGTGACCGAACTTCGGAAATCGACTGCCGCCCCGAACCGACGAATTCCCCACGGGCGCTGCCAGGTCCCGCCGAACCACGTCGTAGGCGAAGTGCCCGAGCACGAGGATCGACCGGAGACGGCCCAGCAGGGCGAGCTCACGGTGAAGGAAGGGCAGACACGCCCGCCGTTCGGCTGGCTCAGGTTTGTTGGCGGGCGGTGCGCACCGGACGGCCGCGGCGACCCACACTCCGGACAGATCAAGACCGTCGCCGACTGCCGTCGAAGACGCCTGGTTGGCCGCGCCGGCTCGGTGCAGCGCCCGGAAGAGCCAATCGCCGGATCGATCACCCGTGAACACTCGGCCGGTGCGATTCGCTCCGTGGGCTGCCGGAGCGAGACCGAGCACGAGGACGCCAGCATCGGGATCACCGAAGCCCGGCACGCCACGTCCCCAGTACGTTTCGTCCCGGTACGCAGCCCGCTTCTCCATCGCGACCTGCTCGCGCCACTCCACGAGCCGCGGGCAGCGGCGGCAAGCGGCGATATCGGAGGCGAGTCGTTGAAACGAATCGGCCGTGAGGGACAGGGAAGCGGTGCAGGCCATGTTGGTCCTGTCGTGGAATCAGAGAAGACCGAGAAAAACACGACCGATCTTCGTCCGGTGGCGATTGACCGGACCGGACGCGGTCGCGTTGTCGGCCGCGTCGTTACCGTCAACCTACTGGGTCATGTAAGACTTTTCGGTGCGAGGTGGCCGGGAGTTCCGGTCGGAAGAAGAGGGTGTCGTGAACGTCGTCGTGCTTGCAGGTCGTGTCGCGGACCGACCGTTTCGCCCGGGGAACGGCGACCGCGTCGTCGTGAAGCTCGATGTCGACGGCGAGAACCCGTCGAAATCGGACCGGATCGAGTTGCATTGCTTCGGCGCCGTCGCGGAACGCGCCATGCGCCTCTGGCAGGGCGACCTCATCGGTGTGCGCGGACGAATCGAACTCCGCATTTGGACCGAGGACGGCGAGGAGTACGACGAGTTGCGCGTCGTGGCCCATCGTGTCGACGTGATGGTCAAGGGCAACAGCGATCGGGCGCCGCGAGAGGGCGGCAACTGGGGCAACAGCGATCGCGGACCCCGATCGTTCAAGGGCGAGGCACGTGGACCTCGTGAACGGGGCGGCGGGCAGTGGCTGCGGCCTGACGAGACGCTCGACGATGTGTCGAACGACGACGCCAGCAACGACTGACTCGGCATGCCGAACACTTCTTCCCGCCCGAAGGCGGGTTCCCCAGCGAAGCATCCGACACCGTCATCGACGCTCGTCCTGCTGATCCGCCACGGCCAGACGCCGACCACGGGCAAGACCCTCCCCGGACGCGCCAAGGGGCTCCACCTCGCTGAATCCGGCCAGACTCAGGCACGCGATGTCGCCGAGAGGCTTTCCGTGCTCAAGCGTCTCGACGCGATCTACGCATCACCTCTCGAGCGGGCGCGCGAAACAGCCGCGCCGCTCGCCAAGGCCCGCGCCATGTCGGTGAAGATCGACCGCGGTCTTCTCGAATGCGAGTTCGGGGAGTGGACCGGAGCGGAGTTGAAGGACCTGATGAAGAAGCCGGAGTGGACCACGGTGCAGCGGTACCCCTCGGGCTTCCGTTTTCCCGGCGGCGAGTCGTTCGCGGAGATGCAAACGCGCATGTCGTCGACGGTGCAGCGCCTTGCCGCCGCCCATGTCGGAGGAGTGATCGCCTGTGTGAGCCATGCCGATCCGATCAAGGCTGTCCTCGCCGATGCTCTGGGAACGCACCTCGACCTGTTCCAGAGGATCTCCATCTCCACCTGTTCGGTGAGTGCCATCGCGTACGGCCCGGGCGGACCCAATGTGCTGTGTGTGAACTCGGTAGGCGACCTCTCCTCGCTGGCACCGTCATGACCGCTGGCACGGCGTTCCTGCGCCACCAGTCATGAGCAGCCGGATCGACATGGACCACGTCGACTCCTTCGTGGTCGGCACGGTGGGAGAGCCGGGGAACCGCACGTTCTTCTTCCAGGCCCGGGGTCTGATCGACGGCCGAACGGGAACGGTGACGTTCAAGTGCGAGAAGGTGCAGGCCGCGTTGCTGGCCGAGGCGATGGGAAAGCTGCTCGGCGATTTCCCCCTGGGCCTCAGTTCCGAGTCGTCACCCTGGGAGTCACTCACCTACCCCGTTCTCCCCGAATGGACCGTCGGGACGATCCAGCTCGGCTACGAACAGGCGGAGGATCGGGTCGTGGTCTTCCTCCAAGAGGTCGTCGAACTCGACGAGGGCGTCGACCCGGAAACCGTCGACCTTGACTCGCTCGACGTTGGGCGGGCCCGATTCCAGCTCAGCCGGCTCCAGGCCGCTGCGGTCCTGGCGAATGTGCCGATGCTTCTCGCCGCCGGTCGTCCGCTTTGCCCCCTGTGCGGCTCCACGATCGAGGCGACCGGTTACTCGTGCACCTGCTTCAACTGATCGCGCCATGAACCGGCCCGACCGCGTTGACGTCCTTCTCGAGGGCGAGATGGAAATCGAGGGACGGATGCCGTGGAGCTCCAATGCCACCTTCCTCGTCCATCTGCGTGTTGCGGACGACGCCCCGGACGACGCCTTGGAAGACGACTCCGAAGACGTCTCGGACGGCGCGGTTGACCTCGAGACCGACCGCGAGTCAGTCAAGGCGATCTACAAGCCCTACAAAGGCGAACGCCCGCTCTGGGACTTTCCCGCCGGGCTGTACCGGCGGGAGGTCGCAGCGTATGAGCTCGCCGTCCTGCTCGGCTGGGAAATCATTCCGCGCACCGTACTGCGCGAAGGCCCGTTCGGTATCGGGTCGGTCCAGACGTTCGTCGAGGCCGACTTCAGCGAGCACTACTTCACGATGATGGAGTCGCGGCCGTCCGTGCACCATCACTTCCGGACCATGGCCACCTTCGACCTCATCGCGAACAACGCCGATCGAAAGGGCGGCCACCTTCTCCTACGGCCCGAGGACGACACGGTCTGGGGAATCGATCAGGGCCTGTGCTTCAACGTCGAGCCGAAGCTTCGGACGGTGCTCTGGGACTTCGCCGGGGAGAAGATCCCGAAGCATCTGCGTGCCGACGTCGAACGGGTGGCCTCGATGCAGCCGGGTAACTTCGGCGCGCTCGACGAGCTGCTCACCGATGACGAGATCGCGACGATGCTCGAACGGGCTCATCGCGTCATCGAGCGACCGTTCTTCCCTCACCCGAAGTCGGACTACGCGTACCCCTGGCCGATGGTCTGAGCCACCGAGCGCCGATCAGGCTGGGGTGTCGAGCACCTTGAGCCCGTCGAAGCGCACGACCGACCACACGTGGAAGGCGACGAAGACAGCAGCCGACAGACCGGCGGCAGCCTCGAGCGAGGTGAGATCGGCGACGACGCCGAGGACGAGTGATCCCACGGCTGAGCCGAGGAAGAACATCTGCATGTACACACCCATGACCCGCCCGCGGAACGCGTCGTCCACCTGGAGCTGCACGGACGTGTTCAACGCCGTTGCTCCGACCGAGTTGGCGAACCCGGCCACCGCGAACGACACGAGACCGATCCAGAAGCTCCCGGTCGCCAGGAGCATCACGTCGGCGACCACCCAGCAGAGAAGAGCAAGCCGCACTTGGTGCGAGTGCAGGGAACGACGCGCCGCCATGCCGATCAGGACCACCCCGATCGCCCCGCCGAGGCCGAAGGCTCCGACCAGCACACCGTTGTCGTCGGCTGCACGACCCAGCTGGTCCCGCGCGATCGCCGGCGCGAGTGTCGTGAGGCCGAAGCCGAACGCGGCGTTCACGAACACGGCGATCGGTGCATAGCGCAATCCCGGACGCGCCACCATGTACCGCCAGCCGTCACCGATGTCGGCGAACACACGAGAGAGCATCAGCGGCAGTCGCGGCGCCATCGGGATCTCGCCTTCGGGCACGACGAGCAACACGGCGATGATCACGAGGAAGGACACCGCGTTCACCGCGAAGCAGGCGGACGCCCCGAAGGACTTGAGGGTGACCGCGCCGAGGACCGGACCTACGGCCCGGGCGACGGCGAACTGCATCGAGTTGAGGCGAATGGCGGCGGGTACCTCGGCCCTCGGGACGAGGCTCGGGATGAAGCTCTGCCACACCGGCATGTTGAGACCCCCGCCGATCGACCCGATCACCAGCAGGGGCATGAGTGCTGCGATCGTCGGCTGCCCGAAGGACCACAGCAGCAGGAGTGAGACCGCTGAGAACATCTGGATGGTCTGCGTCACGATCAGCACCTTGCGCCGGGCGTAGCGATCGGCCAGCATGCCTCCCGGCGCGTTGGCGAGCATGCCGACGAACATGCCGGTGAACGCGCTGATACCGAGCCAGGTCTTCGAGTTCGTGATCTCGAACACCGTGAAGGGGACCGCAACCGACTGCATCCACGAGCCGGCGTTGG
The DNA here is from genome assembly GCA_031431255.1 of Acidimicrobiia bacterium. Classification (GTDB taxonomy): domain Bacteria; phylum Actinomycetota; class Acidimicrobiia; order Acidimicrobiales; family JANYDT01; genus JANLQX01. Next base: position 5,415 of record JANPDB010000223.1, read on the forward strand.
AAACGACCGCAGCAGCGAAGAAGCGTCGGAAGCCGATGTGCTGCATCGGTTCCCACATCGACTGCGGGGTCGCCATCTCCCCGGTCGCAGCAGTCATCGCCGACGAGCGTACGCAACATCGCAGAAGTCGTCGAAGTGGATTCCCTGGAGCACGTCACCCGTGACCGCGTGGGGTCCGCGGTGGATAGCCTCCGGACGGTGATCATCGACGTGCAACTGAGCCAGGCCAACTCGACGTGGGCGCAATACCTCGAAGGCGTGGTTGCCGCACAAGAGGCGGGCTTCAGCACGGTGTGGGCGCTCGATCACCTCTCCGGTGTCTCGTTCGACGGGCGCACGATGCTCGAGTGCTTCACCGTGCTCGGCGCGATGGCTGCCGCGACAACGACGATCGGTCTCGGCTCGCTGGTGGTCAATGCGGCCAACCGCCACCCTGGGATGCTCGCCACCGCGGCGGCAAGCGTGCAGAGCATCTCCGGCGGTCGGTTCGTGCTCGGTCTCGGGGCCGGGACCAGCCCGACGAGCCGATTCGCCCGCGAGCAGGACGTCCTCGGGATCGCGATCGCGCCCCGGATGGCCGACCGCCATCGACATCTCTGC
>JANPDB010000224.1:0-3219 GCA_031431255.1 Acidimicrobiia bacterium
ATTTTCAGGTCGGCCGGGCCCTGAGCGGCAACTCGCTCTGGCCCATTGTGACGACGAGCTTGCCAACGACTGAACCGTGCTCGAGGCGGTCGAGCAGACGGGGGAGTTCCTCGAAGGGGGCGACCTCGGCGACGACCGGAACCAGCCGGGACGCCGTAACGGCGTCGAGCATGTCGCCGACCTCGTGGGGTCGGTAGCCACCTGACCCGAGGAGCTTGCGTCCCCACCAGTACACGTCCGTGAGCGACAGGTTCACCTCGGTGCCCGTGGTCGTGCCGCAGAAGACCATGCGACCTTCGACGGCCATCGCGTCGACCGAGGCGGCGAACTGGGCCGGGCCGACATGGTCGATGACGAGATCGGCACCGAGACCATCGGTCAACTCGTGGACCTGACCGGCGATCGTCGTCGGGTCGGTGGCGTCGACCACGTGGTCGCACCCGACGTTCAGCACCTGCGCCGCTTTCGCCACCCCGCGAACGGTCCCGATGACCGTTGCTCCGGCGCGCTTGGCGAGTTGGATCACCGCGATCGAGACGCCGGCATTGGCGCCATTCACCAGCACGACCTGGCCCCCCTGCACGGCGCCGACCGTGACCAGGGCCTGCCACGCCGTCATGTAGGCGACGGGCATGCCAGCGGCTTCGGCGACGCTCAGGTGGTCCGGCACGCGCCAGCATCGGTCGGCGGGAACTGCGACGAGTTCGGCGAAGCCGCCCTGCCGGGTTGATCCGACCGTCTGGAGAAGTTGGCAGTACGGCTCCTGCCCGGCCCGGCAGCGAGCGCATGTTCGGCAGGTGGTGACCGGGTCGACCAGCACGACCGAGCCGAGTGTGGCGCGTTGGGTGTCGGCATCGGGGTGTGCAGCCATGACGACACCCACGACGTCGAGGCCGGCGACGTGGGGAAGGCGGAAGCCGCGCACGAGAGGTGCCGTGCGCTGGAGGAGATCCAGTCGGTTCAGGCCGGCCGCGAGAACCCGGATGACGACCTCACCCGGACCGGGGATGGGGTCGTCGATGTCTTCGAACGAACACACCTCGGGCCCGCCGTGGCCGTGCTGCACGTACGCCTTCATGGCGCGCCCTGCCCGCGAGCCCTGCCCACGCCGCCTACTTCCTCACGCGTCCGCCGCACATCGAGCGTTTCCCGCCGCACATCGATCGTCTCCTGCCGCACATCAACCCAAAACCGTCGATTCGCGCTCCAAATGCCTCGATGTGCGGCAGGAGTGAGGCGATGTGCGGCAAGGGTGGGCCGATGTGCGGTGGAGGAAACCATCAGCCGCGCTGATCAGGCGGCGTACTTCATGAAGATCACTTTGCCGTCGGCGCCATAGAGCTTCGGCACGATCGTGGCGTCGTAGGCCTTCGGATCCGGAACGGTCAGGATGCCGGCCTTGGTGTAGGCGGCAATCTCGGCGTCGAGCACTGCAGGAACGATCGTTCCGATGGGCTGACCACCGAGTCCGATCTTCACCTCGGCGAGTTCCGCGTTCCAACGGTTGGTTTCGCCCTCTGCGGTCAGGAACGCCTGGTTTCCTGCGGCGTTGATCTTGGCGACGGAGATGTCGACCGCAGCCTTGGGATCGGCCGCTGCATCCTCCATGCCCTTCAACGCGGCGCGGATGAAGTCTTCGACCACGGTCGGATTCTTGGCGGCGTAGTCGGCCGAGGTGTAGAGCAGACCGAAGCTGCCGGGGATGTTCTCCTTGGTCGGGTCGAAGAGCTTGTACGGGATCTTCGCGGCGTCGAGCTGCCCGGGCTCATTGCTCTTGTAGACCGGCATCGCGTCGATCGGGAGGGCGATGTGGACCTTCGGGTCGAAGCCGTCGAGGAGCACTTCCTTGTAGTCCGTGCCGCGCTTGAGGCCGGCGGCGTCGAGCATCGCCACGATCGACGGCGGGATGTCGCCCTTCACACCAATGGTCTTGCCCTTGAGATCGGCCAGCGAGGCGAGGTTGGGGTCCTTCGCCACGAGGGCTTCGATCGGGGTCTTGCCGTAGTCGGTGAGGGCGACGAACTTGGCGCCGTCCTTCGAGTAGTTCACGATCTCGGTGTATGCGCCGGCGGCCGAGAACTGCACCTGGTTGCTGGCGACGAGGGGATAGTTGGAGAACGAGAAGCCCGGCTTGAGTTCGACGTCGAGGCAGAGGTCCTTGAAGTAGCCCTTGTTGTCGGCGACGACGACATCGATGATCGATGCTGCGGCAGCGAAGTCGAAGCTCGATGCGTACGTGATCTTTCCGGCGGCCTTGTTCGTCGCACAGCGGGCGGCAGCGTCCTCGGCGCTCATCTTCCCGGCGGCGGCCGTGGTCTCGGCTGCGGCTGCTTCCGTCTCGACTGCGGCTGCTTCGGTCTCCGCCGCAGCTTCGGTCTCGGCCGCAGGCGCTTCCGTCGCGGCGGCTTCGGTCTCCGCCGGCGCCGCCGTGGTGTCGGCGGAGTCGCTGCTGCAGGACGCGAGCAGCAACAGACTGCCCGCCAGTACGGATAGGACGATTCTTGATTTCACGTGGAACTCCTTGGGTGGTGGGTGGTCAGCGGTGATGCGGGTGGTCAGGTGCGTTGTGATGCGTGTCCCCGAAGCATGACGCGTTCGAGTCCGGTGATGAGGAGTGTGGCGAGCGAGCCGATGATGGCGAGGGAGAAGATGGAGCCCCACAGCTGGTCCACCAGGTTGCGTGCCTGCGCGACCTTGACCGAATAGCCGAGCCCTTTCGAGGTGAGCGCGAAGAACTCGCCGAGGACGGCGCCGATCAGAGCCAGGCCCACGTTGATCTTGGCCGCCGAGAGCAGGTAGGGGAGCGCCGATGGGATGCGAAGACGGCGGAGCACCTCCATCTCGCTCGTGTCGACGGAGCGTGCGAGTTCGATAAGCAGCGGATCGACGGAGCGCAACCCGGCAATGCCGTTCAACAGGAAGGGCACGAAGCACACGAGCGCGGTGACGGTGAGGATCGAACGGAGTCCCGGTCCGAGCCAGATCACGATCGCCGGCGCGTAGGCAATGATCGGGGTGACCTGGATCAGCACGCTGATCGGAAGCCCGGCCCGTTCCAGGAATCGGCTGCGGGCCATTAGGGCGGCGGCGGCCATGGCGAGCACGAAGGCCAGCATGAAGCCGAGGAACGCCTCCCAGATCGTGGTGCGCGCATTGGTGAAGTAGTACCCCGGGTTGTCGACCATGTGCACGACGATCGACCACGGGCCGGGGAGCACG
>JANPDB010000225.1:0-14236 GCA_031431255.1 Acidimicrobiia bacterium
GGATGCCAAATGCTCATGCTGAGCGGGACCGACGAACTGGGCCTGCGTGGCGTCGAGTAAGAGCGTGGGCCGGGGAACCGGGAGGACGGGAAGCGGACGGGACATCTCGGCCCACGCCTGGCGCACCACCGCCGGGTCCCATGGCGTCCGCCAGCCGTCGGTGCCGCGGACCGCGGCAAGCCGCGTGTCGGCGTCGGAATGGGGCACCGCGGCCGTGCTCCGTCCGGCGCGCCGGACTTCGACGAGTTGGTCGAGCGTGTCGTAGCCACGAGCACCCGAGATCATCCCCTCGGCGAGAGCCGAGGTCTGCTCGGACGGCAGACCGATGGCGGGGTCGAGCAGGACGAGCGACGCCACGCGTTCGGGGGCTGTGGCGAGTAGATGGGCGGCGAGGCACCCACCGAAGCTGTGACCGACCACCGTGGCGGTCTCGACACCCTCGGCATCGAGGACCCGGACGATGTCGTCGAGGTGATCTTCGATGCAAACGGAGCGACCGTCCTCGCCGGCCGGTGAGCGGCCGTGACCGCGGAGGTCGGGGGCGATCACCCGGAACGACGGAAACGCCTTGGCAGCCATCGGAGCGAACCGTCGGCCGTGGGCGCTGACTCCGTGAAGGGCGAGGAGCGGCGGACCGTCGGTCGCCCCGAAGGTGTGGACGTGCAGCGGGGAGCTCATCCGAGCCCACCGAACCAGACTTCGTCGAATCCGACGGAGGTCGGTGACGGCTTGGCGCGTCGGAACCACTCCGTGCCGAACGACGTCAGATACGCCTCATCGGGCATCTGCAGGAAGAACGAGGTGTCGGAGATCTGGCTGCGATGGGCGGCCATCGAGGCCCGTTTCTGCGTGACGAACGCACTCACGTCTACAGCCATGGTGAGCTCGGCTTCCGGGGTGCCGACGGGCGTACCGTCGTCGGTGCCGGTCTCGGGGTCCCAGCCCGGGTCGATGCCCATCTCCTCGAGGCTGGCGAAGAACCGCGTCATCGCATCGCGATTCATCGTGGCCTCGTAGACGAAGGGAGTGCCGGCCAGCTCAGCGGCGCGATTGCCGACGTGGTGCACGGCGATGTGGTCGGGGTGGCCGTAACCCCCGTGCCAATCGTAGATCGTAAGTGTGCTTGCGTTCTCCTCGGCGAGAATCGCGGCGAGCCGGGATGCCGCCTCGTCGGTCGGCGCGTTCATGAACGAGCCCGGATTGGCGTTCTGCTCCCAACCCGTCATGCCGGAGTCCTCATAGCCGAGGAACTCGACCCGATGGGCGCCGAGCGCGGCCGCCGATGCGACGACCTCCTTGGCCCGCCGCTCGGCCACCGATTCGCCCTCGGCCAGGTCATCTGGCTTCTCACCCCACTCGCCGCCGGTGGCGACGACGAGAACAACCCGGTGGCCTTCGGCCGCCGCCCGGGCCATGGAGCCGCCGGTGTTGATGCACTCGTCGTCGGGGTGCGCGTGAAAACAGACCAGAGTCGCCATACGAGTTGTCGACCCTACTGGCGAAGCACGCCTACGGGGCCCAGAACCCTCAGCGCTTCTTGCCCTGCTTGCGAGGGCGCGGTGCGGAGCCCTGCCACGCATTGGCGGCGTTCGCCGCCGCCTTGGCGGCACCGGTGGAGATGTCGCCACCGATCGAGAGCGTCCGACCGATCGAGGCGCGGGCGACGGCGCCCTCTTCCGCGGTGATGAGACCATCGGCGCCACCGAGGCGCCTGCGCAGGCTCGTCCAGCGCTCCTCGCGCTCCTTGATCCACGCCAGGATCGGCGAGGCCACGAAGATCGAGGAATATGCGCCGGTGAGGAGGCCGATGAACAGCGCGAGGCCGAAGTCTCCGAGGGCGGTCGCCCCCATGATGCCGGCGCCGATGATCAGCAGCGAAAGGACGGGGAGCACGGCGACGAAGGAGGTGTTCAGCGACCGCATCAGCACCTGGTTCATCGAGAGGTTCACGATGTCGGTGTAGGCGAGTCGGCCCGTCGGGCCGATGACCTTCTCGTTCTCGGAGACCTTGTCGAACACGACGATCGTGTCGTAGAGCGAGAAGCCGAGGATGGTCAGGAACGCAATGACCGTGGCCGGAGTGACCTCGAAGCCGGACAACGCGTAGATCCCGACGGTGACGACGATGTCGTGGACGACGGCAGCAAGCGCGGCGACGGCCATCTTCCACTGGAAGCGGAGTGACACCCAGAGTGCGATGACGAAGAAGAAGACGATCAGCGCCTGCCGCGCCTTGTTGGTGACGTCCTTGCCCCATGACGGACCGACGTAGTTCACGGTGACGTCATCGGCGGTGAGCTTCGTCCCGGCCGCCTTCGCCAGCGCCTCGGACACGCGTGCCCGGACGACGTCGGTCGACTCCTCGGCCTTCACCCGGAGGCGCTTCTCGCCGCCGGCCGTCACTTCCTGGATGGTGACGGCGCGACCGATGATCGGCCCGACCACGTCGCGGGCCTTGCTGATCGACAGCGTGCTGGTGGCAACCTCCCAGGAGGTGCCGCCTTCGAAGTCGATGCCGAGCTTGAGGCCGCGCCCGATGAGCGCGCCGATGCCCACGACGATGACGAGTCCGGAGATCGCCACCCAGGTCCTCCAGCGGCGTACGAATTCGTAGTTCGTCGCACCGGTCGTGAGCTTGTGCCAGAGCGACGCTCGGACCGGTGCGGTGGTCATGTCGGTGGTCGTCACAGCTGCGCTCCAGCGTTGGCCGAGCCGGGCACCAGGCGCCCGCCCGAGGGGGTGAGTTTCGATGGCCCGTCGCCGGTGGTCCCGACCGCCCCGCTCTTCATCTGCCGCTCGGCGATGAGCGTGACGATCGGGCGGGTGAACGCCCACGCGACAACGAGGTCGAGAGTGGTCGAGATCAGCAAGAAGAGGGCAAAGCCCCGCACCGAGCCGACGGTGAGGAAGTAGAGAACGCCGGCGCCGATCAGCGAGGTGAAGTCGGCGGCGATGATCGTGCGGAACGCGCTCTTGAAACCGCGATCGACCGACTGCGCGGCGTTGCGTCCCGCGCGAAGTTCGTCACGCATGCGTTCGAAGAACACGACGTAGGAGTCGACCGTGGTACCGAACGACACGATGATGCCGACGACTCCGGAAAGGCTGAGCGCCAGGCCCTGTTTCTCCGAGAGGAACGACACCAGCGACCACATCAGGCCGCCGGAGACGAGCAAACCGAGCACCACGACGAGGCCGAGCCGGCGGTAGTAGAAGATCATGTAGGCGGCCACGAGCACGAGGCCGATCAGACCCGTGACGAGGCCCGCCCGCAACGAGTCCTTGCCGAGCGACGCCGAGACGTTCTGCACGGTCTGCGGCACGAGGGTGACCGGCAGGGACCCGAACTTCAGCGCGGTGGCGAGATCCTTCGCATCGCGCTGGGTGAAGTTGCCGGAGATCTGTGCCCGCCCGCCGAAGCGGCGCTCCTGGATGACCGGCGCCGAAAGCGCTTCGCCGTCGAGGACGATGGCGATGCGCTGCTGGTAGTACTTCTCGGCCATCGCATCCCACAGCGCCGAGCCGCGGCTGTTGAGGTTGAGATCGACCGTCCACTGTCCGGTCTGCGACACGACCGCCGACGCGGTGTCGACGACGGCGCCCTGGATCTCGGCGGGCCCGAGCAGATAGCGCCGCGAATCCGGGTCGTTGCGCTTCTCGGGAAGGATGACGGTGAGCTCGGGCGAATCCTCGCCGAGCTTCGTGGTCTGACCGGTGGCGAGCGCTGCCGCGTTCACGTCGGTGGTGATCGGGGCGGCCGGCACCACGGTGGTTGTGGCGGCACCGGGCGGCGTGCTCGCCGGGGTCGTAGTCACTCCGCCGGGCACCGTGGTTGCGGGCGCTGACGCGGTGGTCGTGGGCGAACCGCTTGTCGTGGGCGCTGCCGTCGTGGGGGCGGCGGTCGTGGTCGCGGCCTGGGCGAGGACACCGAAGCGGCCTCCGCCCGCAGCCAGGCCGAGGGCCTGGGATGACGACGCCGGTGCGGTGGTTTCGGCCGGCTTGACGGTGGTCGGCGCGGTCGTTGCCGTCGGTTTGACGGTGGTCGCCGTGGCGCCGGCGACCGTCGATGTCGGTGCGCTGCTCGACCCGGCCGTGGTGTCGCCGACCGTGACCGAACGGGTCGTGGAGTCGGGCGTGGTGGCGCTCTGGGCCTTGGCCTCGTTCTCGGACGGGAGATCGCCGATCACCGGGCGGAACGTGAGTTGGGCCGTCTTGCCGACGATGTCGAGCGCCCTGGTCGAGTCCTTGACGCCGGGAAGGGAAACGACGATCGACCGGCTGCCCTGCCGGGAGATGTCGGGTTCGGCGACGCCGAGCGAGTCGACGCGGCTGCGGATGATTCCGATCGTGCGGTCGAGCACGTCAGCGGCGACGTCGCCCTTGGGCTCGAGCACGACGGACGTGCCGCCCTGCAGGTCGAGACCGAGCGACGGCGACCATCCGGCGGCAACGGTGCCGATAGTCCCGAGCAGCGCCGTGAGTACGACGACGGCAAGGCGGATGCGGAAGCTTCGGTTCATGCACGATCCTCATCGTTGGTGTGCGACCCGTCGTCCGCGGCGCCGGGCAGCATCGGCGGTGCCTCGACCGCATCGACGATCGGGGAGTCGACGACCCGGCCGATGGCCGCTTTGGCCATGCGGATCGTGACCCCGGGGGAGATCTCGAGGATGACGACGTCGTCGGCGATGGACCGAACGGTCCCGTAGATGCCGCCGGCGGTCATCACCGTCACGCCCGGGGCGAGCGCAGCAACCAGTGCGGCGGCGTTTCGCTGCCGTTTCCGGTTCTGGGAAAACGTGAACGCGAAGAGCGCGAGAAGGACGAGAAGGGGAAAGAGCGACGCCATAGAGCGGAGAAAGGCTAGTGCCAGCCGCCCATACCCCCGGGTCACCGCGGACGGACGCAGGAATCGACCCCGACCAAACCGGTTCGGAGCGCTTTTCAGCCGGTCGGGGTTCAGTCCCAGACGGCAGCGACCTCGGCGCGGACCGCCGCCAGACCGCCGTCGACGATGGCCGCACGGGTGCGCCGCATCAGGTCCAGCAGGAAGGTCACGTTGTGGATCGTCAGCAGCGTGGCCGCCGTCTGTTCGCCGACCATCTGGAGATGTCGCAGGTAGGCACGGCTGTGGCGGGTGCACGTCTCGCAGGCGCACGCCGGGTCGAGAGGACCGGTGTCACGGGCAAAGCGGGCGTTCTTCATTTGGTAGCGGCCCTCGCTGGTGAGGACCGTGCCATGCCGGGCGAGCCGGGTCGGCAGCACGCAGTCGAACATGTCGACGCCACGGGCGACCCCTTCGACTAGGGCGACGGGGTCGCCCACACCCATGAGATATCGGGGACGGTCGCTCGGCAGCACCGAGTTCGTTGCCTCGATCGCCGGCATCATCTCGTCTCGCGATTCCCCCACCGAAAGCCCACCGATGGCGTAGCCGTCGAAACCGATCTCGACAGTGCGCTGGGCTGACTCGATCCGCAGGGCCGTATCGACACCACCCTGCACGATGCCGAACTGCGCCTGGTCGACGCGGGTGTGGGCGAGGCGTTGGCGCGCCGCCCAGGCCGCCGTGCGTTCGACGGCCTGGCGCAACAGCTGCGGGGTCGACGGGAGCGCTGGACAGACATCGAGCACCATCGCGATGTCGGCGCCGAGCATCTCCTGGACCTCGACGGCGCGTTCGGGAGTGAAGCGGTGGTACGAGCCGTCGTAGACGCTCTTGAACGTGACGCCGTCGTCGTCGACCTTCGGGTCGAGCGAGAACACCTGGAAGCCGCCGGAGTCGGTGAGCATCCGGCCGCTCCAGCCGGAGAACTCATGGAGACCGCCGAGTTCGCCGATCAGCTCGGCGCCCGGACGGAGCATGAGGTGGTACGTGTTGCCGAGGATGATCTCGGCCCCGAGGGCCTCCATCCCGGACGCCGTCATCGTTCTGACCGCGGCCCTGGTGCCCACGGGCATGAACACCGGCGTGCGGAACGATCCCCGGGGAAGATGAACGGTGCCGGCCCGGGCGTCGCCGTCGGTCGCCTCGATGTCGAACCGCAGCTTCACCGGACAGAGAGGTTAGGGCCGGAGAAGCCCTGGTCGGCCGCAACGAGGTCGACGAAGGTCATAAGGGCCTGCTCGGCCCTCGCCCCGATGCCCAGACCGACCGACTCCAGGGCGACGCCGATGATGGTGCGTGCCGGGTGCCCGTCGACCCGGAGCAACGCAACGAGGTCGGTCGGTTCCCATCGGCGGAGGAGTCCGCACTGGAACAACGCCCCGACGCGCGTGCGGCGCTGGGAGATGCCGACCACCTTGCGTCCGTGCACGACCACCTCGCCGGCACCCAGACCGGCGAAGCAAACCAGTGACGACCAGGCGGTTCGGATCAGCGGTCCGCGATGCACCACGGCGTCGGCGACTCCCATTGTCGCCAAAGCGCTCGCCCAGGCCTCGCCGATCCACCACATCGACCGGCCGATGTCGGCATCCCACCGGTGATGACCGGCGGGTACGAACACATCGACCCAGATCATGTCGTCGTCCAGCCAGACCGCTCCGCCGCCGCTGCGCCGCCGCACGACGTCGACCCCCCCGGCTGCGCACGCCTCGAGATCGACCACGTCGAGCGCCTGCGACGAGCCGACCACAATCGTCGGCGCGCTGACTTTCAGTACACGTACGGTTGGTGAGTCGACGTGTTCCCACGATCGAGCACTGAAGAGATCGGAGGCCCGGCCGAAGCACTCTTCGACTGCCCAGGGCTGGGTCAGGCCGGGTCCCACGTTTCGAGCTTGGCGAGGTGGGGGTCGTTCGAGAAGACCTCGGGGATCGGCAGGCTCAGACCGAGCCGCTTCTGCAGCTTGCCGATCTCGAGCACCTGGTTCCACAACACGAGAGTGACAACGATGCCGCTGGCACCGGCACGAGCGGTGCGTCCGGAGCGATGCAGGTAGGTCTTGTGATCGTCGGGAACGTCGAACTGGATGACCACGTCGACACCGTCGATGTGCAGTCCGCGCGCCGCGACATCGGTGGCCACGAGTGTGTTGATCTGACCCTCGGTGAACTGCCGCAACGCTCGCACGCGACGGGTCTGGTCGAGATCGCCATGGATCGCCCGGGCCTGCACGTCGGCGTCCTTGAGGTCGTCGGCCAACCGGTCGCACATACGCTTGGTGTTGCAGAACACAATCGACCGGTCGAAGTTCCTGACGATCGCCGCCACGACCTTGACCCGGTCCATCTCGTGGACCTTCAAGAAGAAGTGCCTCGACTCCTCGACGGTGGACGAATCGCTCTCGACGGTGTGGCGGACGGGATCACGGAGCTCGTGCTTCACCAGCGTGTTCACGTCGGAACCGAGCGTGGCCGAGAAGAGGAGGGTCTGGCGGTCCTTGGACATGTGCCGGATCAGCCATTCGACGTTCGGCATGAACCCCATGTCGCACATGCGATCGGCCTCGTCCAGCACGAGGAAGCCGACATCGCCGAGGTCGATCGCTCCTCGGCCGATCAGGTCGATGAGGCGCCCGGGCGTGGCCACCACGATCTCACAGCCCGCCTCGAGCGCAGCGCGCTGGGCGTCCATCGAGGCACCGCCGTAGACGGCGACGGCCCGAAGTCCACGGGCCTCGGCCATCCATCGCAGCTCTCCGTCGACCTGCAGGGCGAGCTCTCGGGTCGGCACCAGCACCAGCGCGGTCGGTCGGTTCGGCTTGGCCTGCCGGCAGAGCGTGACGAGGGGGATGCCGAAGGCGAGCGTCTTCCCGGAGCCCGTCTTCGCCTGGCCGCAGACGTCACGCCCGGCGAGACCATCGGGAATGGTGAGTGCCTGGACGGGGAACGGCGACTCGATGCCCCGTTCTTTCAGGGCGACGAGGAGCTCTTCGGGCACGCCCAGATCGGCGAATGTGGGCGGGGAAGATGTCATGGGCGGTGTGTATTCTACGTGCCGGGGTGGCCAACAGTGGCGGAGCAGGCGCAACCTGTGTTGCGAGCAGCGGAGCGAAGCGGAGCAGCGCAGCGCCAAAGAGCCCGTGCCGGGGTGGCCAACAGTGGCGGAGCCGGGTTAGCGAGTGCGCTCGCAGGTAGTTCCCGGAGGAGGAAGTTCAAGGTCGACCATGTACCGGTGGACGTTGTCCTGCACGCAAGGATTCCCGCCCAGATAGCCCGTGTGACCATCGGAGTTGTAGGTGAGCAGCACAGACTTGTCGAGTTGCCGGGAGACGGACTGCGCCCACACGTAGGGCGTCGCCGGATCGCGGGTGGTGCCCACGAGCAGGATCGGAGCAGAGCCCTTCGCTGCCACCGGGGCGACGGACCCGGTGCTCGGCACCGTCCAGAACCCGCACACGATGCTCGAATACCCGGCCAGACGCCCGAAGCGCGGCGAGGTGGTCCGGAGGCGTTCGGCGAGTGCCGTGTAGCCGGCGCCACCCCGAGGCGACGGCACGTCGACGCAGTTGACCGCGGCGTTGGCATCGGCGATGTTGCCGTACCCCGTTGCCTCGCGATCGGCGTAGGAGTCGAAGAGCGCAAGCATCGTCGAAGCATCACCCTTCTCGACCTCGCCGAGGCCCCGACGCAGGAGCGGCCAGCCGGAATCCCGGTTGTAGAGCGAGGCGAGCACCCCGACGATGAACTCACCCGGCCCGAGCAACCGTGCCGGCCGGGAGTGGCGTCGGAACGAGATCGGCTTCTCATCGAGTTGCTTCGTCAGACGGTCGAAGGCGGCTCCGGCCGTCTCACCGTCACGCACCCAACCGCAACGCACGTCGCCGCAGAGGGCCAGGAAGGCGCCAAGTGCGCGGTCGAATCCGGCGGCCTGCTCCACCGACCGCTCGACGGTGTCAGCGGTCGGATCGAGTATTCCGTCGAGCGCGAAGGCACGGACTCGTCTCGGATACTTGTCGGCATAGCGAAGCCCGAGCAACGTCCCGTACGAGAAGCCGAAGAAGTTGATCGTCTCCTCGTCCAGCGCGACGCGGATGGCCTCCATGTCGTCGATGACATCAGCGGTTCCGGCGAAGCGGAGAACGTCACGGGCGTTCTTCGCACCGCACGCCACCGCGAACTCACGGGCGGTGTCGACCAAGGCGGTGACCTCAGCCGGGGAGTCGGGGTCAGGGTCGACCGCGTAGTACCGGTCGTAGGATTTCTGGTCGCTGTAGCAGCGGATCTCGCCCGATCCGCCCACGCCGCGCGGATCCCAACCGATGACGTCGAAGCGGTCGAGGAGCTTGCCGTTCAGGCCGCGGCGCAGCTGACGAACGAACTTCTGTCCCGACGACCCGGGTCCTCCCGGGTTCACGAGTAGGACACCGATGCGACGGCTCTTGCTCCGAGCCGGAAGCATCGAGATCCCGATCGACACCTGCGGACCGGCAGGCTGGCTGCGGTCGAGCGGTACCCGGAGCGACGCGCAGCGGATCTCACGAACATCGCCGCACGGTTTCCAGTCGAGTGGCTTCGCCGCAGGCCTGGTCGTGCTCGAGGCGGTGGCCGACGAGGGAGTCGGGTTGACGGCGACGGTGCAACCGGCAACCGCTGCTGCGACAACCGCGATCGCGGCGAGCCGACGACTCTTCACCGCGGCACAACCGCAGCCGCGGTGGATCCGGCACGGCTCATGTCAACGACCGGAGCGGGCGACGAGCTTCTTCTTGCCGAAATAGAGCGCCGCTCCGCCGACGACGACCGCGATCGCCACCCAACCGATGTACTTGACGATGTCCTCGGCCCGGTCGCCCAGCTTGTAGCCGCCGAGCACACACAGCGACGCCCAGGAGATCGCTCCGGCGAGGTCGTAGGGCAGGAAGTCCTTCTTGTAGTTGAGCCCGGCCATGCCGGCCGTCGCGGGCATGATCGCCCGAAGGAACCCGAGCCAGCGTCCGACCAGGACGATCAGACCGCGTCGTCGCTGGATGAGGGTTTCGGCTCTCTGCCAGTTCTCCGCCCCGAGCTTGCGGCCCAGCCGCGAGACCTTCACCCTCTCGCCGTAACGCCGTCCGATGGCGAAGCCGACCGCGTCGCCGAGAACCGCCGCGACACAGCCGACCACGAGCATCACCCATACGTTCACACCGCCGTCGGAGAGGCCGGCCGTGATCCCCGCAATGATCAGCGTGACTTCACCGGGCACGAAGAACAGCAGCGTGCCGGTTTCGGCGAACGCGAGTGCGAACACGGCGACGTAGAGCCAGGGTCCCTCGATGCCCTGCACCCAGTCCTTGAGGAAGTTGATGGAAATGGCCAGTGTGGTCATCGGTGATCCGCCTTGGAGTTGCCGGGACTCGGGAGCGACGTGCTCACTCGGGAGTCGTGTACGCGCTGACGATGCCACCATCGACGATGAGCGATTGCCCAGTCATGAAGCTCGAATCGTCCGACGCCAGGAACAGTGCCGCTCGCGCAAGTTCCTCGGCTTCCGCCCACCGGCCCATCGGAATATGTACGACACGGCGGGCCTTGCGTGCCGGGTCGCTCCACAATTGCTCGAGTAGCGGTGTGCCCACCGGTCCGGGGCACAACGCGTTCGCCCGGATGCCCTGGCGGGCGTAGATCGCCGCGATCTCGCGAGTCATCGACAGCACCGCGCCCTTCGTCGCCGTGTACGCGATTTGCGGGGTCGCCGCACCCATGTGGGCGACGAAGCTGGCGACGTTGATGATGGACCCGCCGCCGCTCGCCAGCATCGCCGGGATGCCGTGCTTGCAGCAGAGGAAGACCCCCTTCGCGTTCACCTCGAAGGTGCGGTCCCAGGTCGATTCCGATGTGGCCACCGGGTCGTCGTCGTCACCCATCATGATCCCGGCATTGTTGTAGAGCACGTGAAGCCCCCCGAACGATCCGACGGCCTCGGCGACCATCGACGCAACGTCGGCGCCGCGGGCGACGTCCCCCGACACCGCCGTGGCGGCGAAGCCGTCGGACGCGATCTCTGACACCACCGCATCGGCGGCGGACCGATCGATGTCGGCGACCACCACCTTCGCGCCCTGCTGGGCGAAGAGCAGGGCGGCGAGCCGGCCCATGCCTCCACCGGCGCCGGTGATGAGGGCGACTTTTCCGTCCAGCCGGGCAACGTTCTCGAATCTGCTCACCACCCCACCGTATCCGGGTGCCACGACCGTGCGACTCGTCGCGGGGTGCGCGGGGGATTTCCCGCGGACCCGTCCTCGGCCGGTGGGGCACCACCGAGCGTCCGACCGCAGAAGGATGACGAATCCACCGGGCGGATGATCCGCCGGCAACCTTCGGACCCGTAGCGTTGGGACATGGCACCACTGAGTTTCGATCCTGCGCGCGTCACCCCCCGTGGACGACGGCTCCACGGTTACGCACCGCTGCTGTTCGCGGTCGTCGTGGCATCCGTGTTCGTCCCGGGCACGGATGCTTCCGCCGCGGACGACGACTCGCTCAATGAGTTCTTCAACATCGACGGCAGCGGAATACAGCGCCTCGCTCGCCAGCAGGAAGAGTCGGTTGCCGCCTGCATGACGAAGAAGGGGTTCACCTACAAGGTCGTCGGCGTCGGGAACCTCTCGGCGATCGCCGACGCCGCCGGTGACCCCGAGAAGTTCGCCGACAAGTACGGCTACGGCATCTCGACGCTGATCGATCCGAGCACGGCGGGCAGGCCAGCGACGAAAAACGCCAACGAACTCGCGGTAGCGAAGATGAGCGCAGGCGAGAAGAAGGCCTACAACAAGGCGCTGCTCGGTTCCGAAACTGCCGAGCCCTCGATCCTTGGAGGCGGAGGGTGCGTCGGCGAGAGCACGAAGAAGCTCTTCGCGTCATTCGCCAAGCTCCAGGCTCTCGGGCCGCAATTCCAGGAGATCCAGAAGCGAGTCGACAACGATCCGAAGGTTCTCGCCGGCATGAGGAAGTGGTCGGCGTGCATGAAGGACTCCGGGTACACCTTCCGTGTCGACTCCGACGTCGCCGCAGCGCTCACGAAGGAACTCGCCACCATCTCCGGTCCTCCCGCCGGGGCCGCTGGCGGGGGGTTGACGGCCGCCTTTGGCTTCGACGCCTCGAAGATCGATCCGGTCAAACTCCGGGCGCTCCAGAAGAAGGAGCTCGCGACCAACAAGGCGGACCGTTCGTGTGCCAAGAAGCATCTGTCCGACCGTGATGCGATCCGCAAGGTCGAGGAGAAGAAGTTCATCGACAAGAACCGCGCTGTGCTCGAGGCTGTCCGCAACGACCTCGGTGGCAAGAAGAAGTGAGCGCATGACCTTCACCCGCCGTTCGGGACGACCATGAAGCGCACCCGCATCCTTGCCCTGTGCACGGCAGGCGTCGTGGCCGTCGGGGCCGGAGGCTTCATCCTCGGCCGCCAGGTCAAGTCACCTGCCGACGCCGCCGCGCAAGCCGCTCCTCCGACCGCGTCGCGCCTGGCCGTTCCGGTGGAACGGCGAGTGATCTCGGCCACGCTGATCACCCGTGGCGACGTCCGCTTCGGCGACCCCAAGCCGGTCGTCCTGCCTCCGTCCGCACTGAAGGCCAACCTCGGGAACCTCGTCACCCTCGCGGCTACGAAGGGCCAGGAGATCGAGCCGGGTCAGCGGGTGCTGGAGGTCGCCGGCCGACCGGTTCTCGCGCTCGTCGGGTCGACGCCGGCCTATCGGGATCTCCGTCCCGGCGATCAGGGCGACGACGTCAGGCAGCTGGAAGACGGACTGTCCAAGCTCGGCTTCGATCCCGGACCCGTCGAAGGCCGCTACGACGATGCCACCGAGCGGGGCGTGGAGGCCTGGTACCGCAGCGTCGGCTACGAACCGTTCGGCCCCACGGAGACCCAGCGAACCCAGCTTCAGACGCTGCGTGACAGCACCAGCCGAGCCGCCGACGCCGAGCGAAATGCAAAGCGCGCGTATGACAATGCGGCGACACCGGCGAAGAGCCGCGTGCTCCAGGCGGACGAGTCGGTTCGCTCGGCGAAGGAGAAGGCCGCCACAGCACCGTCCGATGCCGATGACTCGGCCCGTAAAGCCGACGGCCTGGTGGCGGCGCGCCAGGCCGCGCTCGACCAGGCCAACGCCACCCGCGATCAGGCCGGTGTCGGTGTGCGCCGCGCCGAGAGAGAGCGCGACGATTCGAGCGCGGTCCGCGAGGCCGAGCTTGCCGTGGACGACGCGAAGGCCGCCGTCACCGACGCCGAAGCAGCGATCACCCAGGCCGAGCGTGGCGTCGGCGAGGCACAGAGGTCCGTCGACGACGCCCGGGCGAACCTGGTCGACGCCCAGAAGAGCCTCGACACGGCGAAAGAGAACGAGCGTCGCGGCTCGGCCGTCGTGTGCCCCACGCCGTCGCCGTGCGAGGTTCCCGACAACTCGGCGCAGAAGGAGGCGACCCGGAGCGCGGAGAGCCGCCTTCGCCAGGCGAACACGGCGGTCGAATCGGCGCTGTCCGCGCTGGCCAGTCGAACGGATTCGGTCGAACAGGCCCGCCGGGCCAGGGACCGCCTTGTGCGGGCCGTGACTCGGGCGGAGGCAGGTCGAGAGAAGGCCGTCGACGCCGGGCCGGATCGGGCCCAGGCGGTTGTGGACGCGAAAGCCAAGCTCAACCAGGCAGAGAGCGCGGTCACCCAGGCCGAGCGTGATCTCGACGATGCCCGCAAGGGCGTCGACTCGACCAGGCGCCAGGGATCGGCCGGAACCCGGTCGGCAGATGCCGCACTCGACGTCGCGCTCGCCGGCCGGTCGGAGCTGTCGAGCGCCTCGGAGCTCGCCTCGCTGCGGGCCGCGCTCGACTCGGCCATCGACACCAAGCGGCGGGCCGACACCGATCTCGCCGACCTCGAGTCGAAGGTGGGTATCAGCGTTCCGGCCAACGAGATCGTCTTCCTCCCCGATCTTCCCCGCCGCGTCGACGAGGTGAAGGTCGGCCGGGGAGAGTCGGTGAACGGGGCCGTCATCAGCGTGACCAACGCCCGGCTCGCCGTCGACGCCTCCGTCGATGCCGTCGACGCACCACGTTTGCGAACCGGCGCGACCGGCGAGATCGAGGCTGAGGATCTCTCGCTGACCCTCCCGGTGACGATCACCAAGATCGCGAACCGTCCGGGAACCGACGGGGCCGATGCCGACAAGGTCCGGATCGAGCTCACCATCGACGAGGGAGTGACCGCCGATGGATCGGCACCGTTCGATCCGTCCACCCTCAACGGCGTGAACGTCAAGGTCACGCTGCCCATCCAATCGACGGGCACCTCGGTGCTCGCCGTTCCCGTGGCCGCAGT
>JANPDB010000226.1:0-4500 GCA_031431255.1 Acidimicrobiia bacterium
CCACTGCGTCACGAAATGGTCCAAGTTCGACACCGCATGGACCGGAGTGTCGATCGCCGAGATCCTCCGCGAGGCCGGCATCCGCAGCGACGCGACCCACGTGATGTTCCACTGCGAGTTCGGCTACACGACGAACCTTCCGCTCGCGGACGTGCTCGAGCCGAACATCGCGCTCCTCGCGCACACCTACGAAGGCCAGCCGCTGGAACCGGACCACGGGTATCCGCTTCGAACCCTCGTGCCCCACCTCTACCTGTGGAAGTCGGCCAAGTGGATCCGAGGGATCGAGCTGCTCACCGCTGACAAGCCCGGCTTCTGGGAGCGCAACGGCTACCACATGTACGGCGACCCGTTCCGGGAACAACGCCACCGCGGAGACTGAGTGATGGGCCGATTGCAGAGCTGGAACGCCGCCGCGATTGCGGCCGACCGCGAGGATCACACTGAAGACGACGCAAGCCTGTCGGGTGACGCGCCCGGTCCGATCGTCCAACGGGTGCGGGAGCTGGCGACGATGCCGGCGCCGCAGTTCCGACGAATCGTCGTCTTTCTCGTCGCCGGCATCATCGTCAGCCAGGGCATCGTCGGCGCTCTCGCCGGCCAGAGCCGCAACGTACGCGCGGTTGTCTCGGGCTTCAGCGGTCTTGTCGTCCTTCTCCTGGTCGTTGCCCTTGCGTTGGCTTTGCTCGGACGTTACGTACGCATATCAACACGCACGTTCCGCATCATTGCCCTCGTGTCTGCCATCCTGCTCGGCTTCATCATGTTGACGGGCGCGGCGGTGCGGCTCACTGGGTCCGGACTCGGATGCCCCGACTGGCCGACGTGCAAGGAGGGCAACATCGTTCCCGAGAGCGGCAAACATGCGGCGATCGAGTTCGGCAACCGGGTCGTCACCGGGCTTTGCCTTCTCGCTGCGGCCGTCGGAGTGCTCACCGCACTCGTACGCCGTCCCTACCGTCGTGACCTGGTCCGGTTCGGACTCATCGTCAGCTTCGGTCTCTTCAGCAATGCGATCCTCGGCGGGCTGACCGTCATCTTCGACCTCCAGCCGCAGCTCGTGATGTCGCACTTCATCCTGGCCATCGCCTGCCTCGCCGCGGGCGCGGTGCTCTTCCACCGGGCCGCGGAAACCGGCCCCAGCGGCACGATCCTCGGACGCGAACGTGTGTCAGCCGTCGACGCAACGATGCGCCGACTGGGGAACGCCCTGATGGTCGGCACACTCGCCGTGGTGTTCGTCGGTTGCATACTCACCGGATCGGGGCCCCACGGAGGCGATCCGGAGGTGCGCCGCTTCGGGTTCTCCATGCTCGACGTCGTACGCGTGCACAGTGTTCTGGTCTGGCTCATCCTCTTCCTCGTCATCGTGATGGCGGCTCGCGTGTGGCGGGCGAGGACGCCAGCGGCGATCGAGCTTCGCCGACGCATCGGCGTGCTCGCCGTGATCATCGTTGCCCAGGGGGGCATCGGATACTGGCAGTGGTTCACCCAGGTGCCGGCACTCCTCGTCCAGGTGCACATCCTCGGAGCGATCGCGGTGTGGTGCGGCGTGCTGTGGGTCCGTGCCGCCGTCACCGTGCCACGGCTCACTGCGGAGACCATGGCCGTTCGCCGTTCGGTTCCGGTCACCGCCACCGGCTGAACGGGTGCTGTCCTTCGGCGCGACAACTCGCCGCTGTACGCTGGCCATGTGCGTCCGACCTGTTCGAGGCCTGATTGCGCCGAGCGCGGTGCTGCTCGGGCCCTGATCGATCCGAGCGCGCGCCTGATCGTGATCGACCGCCATGTCGAACAGCCGGGCGCGGCGATCCTGTGCAAGGAACACGCTGACCGCGTCACCGTGCCAAAGGGCTGGACTCTCGACGACCGCCGCGAGGACAATCCGCGCCTCTTCGGCGTGGGGCGCTTCAGCGAGCCGAAGACCCCACGCGAACGGCTGCGCCGGCTTCCCGAGACGATCGCTGCTGCAGTTGCCCAGCTCCCACTCGAGAACGCCACTCCCTACGACATGCCCAAGGCGTACGAGACCGCGCGCGAGCAGGGCCGGGCGAAGGCGACCGGTTCGGAGACACCGGTTGTCGACGGGGTCGAGCACGTCTCGGTCACCGAACGGGCCCTCGCCCGAGCGAAGGCCCGCGAACAGGAGGGGATCGATTCCCGCCTCTACGCGAAAGGTTCCCCTCCTGGGCCGCTGCTGGCCCGTGCGTTCGACGCCACCCGCTCCCGCGTCCGCAACAACGTCGGCTTGTCATCGCTGATCCCTCCAGGCGACGAGCCGCTCGTCGCCGGCGCCGGCGCCTGACGCCCGGCTCACCGACGCGGCCGGTCTACTCGGTGGAGATCGCCTGCAAGATGTTCAGCTTCGCCGCATCACTCGCCGGCTTGCGCGCCGCGTAGAGCCCGACGATCGATGCCAGGAGGGCGAGCGGCACGAGGACCTGTGCCGGAACGCTCAGCTTGAGCAATCCCCCATCCTTGCCGAGCACCGAGACGAGCGCGGCCCCGTAGAGGGTTCCGAACACCACCCCGACCACGGCTCCAAAGGTCGCGACGACGATGGCTTCCCAGCGGATCGACGATCGCATCTGGTCACGGCTCATCCCGACAGCGCGAAGCAGACCGATCTCGCGAGTCCGTTCGAAGATCGAGAGACGCAAGGTGTTGGCGATACCGAGGACGGCGATGATGATCGCCAGGAAGAGCAGCGCGTTCACGATGGCCAAGAACTGCTGGAACTGCCCAACCTGCCCGTCGACGAACTTCTTCTTCGTCTTGAACTCGGCTGCCGGGTACTTCGCCAACGCTTTGTCAGCAGCGGCTTCCAACGCCTTCTTCTCCGACTTCGTGTTCGCCGACGACTTCACATAGACCAGGTCGGCCGCGGTGTTCTCCACGTACTTGCTGAGCGTCGCGGCGTTGTCCGTGAGGTAATACGTGTTCCCCAGGCCTTCGGCGTTCTCGTAGAACGACACGATCGTGAACGTCGCGGCGCGACCGTTGGCGAACTTGGCCTTGATCGTGTCCCCGAGTTTCAGATCCTGATCCTTGGCGGTGGACTTCGCAACGGCAATGGTGTCGGCCTTGGCAAGCTCGGCCATCGAGCCTTCGACCTTTCCGAGCCGGACGACCTTGGAGAAGTCCGTTGCCTCGATACCACCGATCCCACGCTCACGGGCCGGAAAACCGAAACGGAAACGCTCGAGCTGGAGCGACGAGCTCGCTTCCACGCCCGGGACCCGGTCGATCGCTTCTTGGACGGAAAGCGGAAAGCCGATGTCGGACGCCGCACTCGCCACCACGTGGTCGGCCAGAACCGTTTCGTCGAACACGCCGCGGAAGGTATCTGTCAACGAGAAGGAAAGCACGCTGAGGGCGCCCACCAACGCGGTGCCGATCGTGAGTGCCAACGCAGTCGCTGACGTTCGTGTGGGGTTGCGGATGGCATTCTCGCGGGCGATCTGTCCGGACGTCTGGAACGAGGAACGACCGGTGGCCACCAGGTACCAGCCACAGACCGCGACCAGTACCGCCCCGCCGAGGAACGCACTGAAGCTGTAGAGACCAAAGACACCGGAGGCGACGGCGATCTTGGTCGTTCCGCCAAAAGTCCGGTCATCGAGAACAGAACTCTTCTTGTCTCGTCGTCGTGCAATGAGCCAGGCGACGACGAACGCGATGAGACCGGATGTGACACCGACCATGGCCTGTCGACCGACCTCGAGATCGCCGTCAGAGATCTTTCGGATTCCGAGAACCACGAGTCCGATCGACCCGAACACGGCCAGCGCAGCGCCGAAGATGGCGACGATCACACCGAACCAGGGGCGTCCGAGTGCGCCGGCGACTGGCTTGGCGAGCACCGGGCCGAGAAGGGCGATGGCAATGAGCGCGATCCCGGCACCGATACCGATGCGGAGCGCACCGTCCGAGCCGGAGTTGGCCAGACCGAGCCCCGTGGCGAGTGCAGCAAGTGCGGTGAGCACGCCGCCGAAGATGAGCCGTACCTTCGAGGTCCCGGCGTTGTCGATCGCGGTCTCGCGGAGCGCCGCGAGCGGCTTGATCCGGGCCGACTTCAGTGCCGGGAGAATCGCCGACAGGACCGTTACGACTGTGCCGACGAGCATGCCGACGAGGACCGTTCGCGGCTTCAGGACCAACCCGGAACTTGGCAGCGTGCCACCGAAGGTGTTCAACAGCCAGCGGATGAGTTGCGCCACGCCGAGTCCGGCACCCACGCCGACCGCGGACGCGATCAGACCGACGGCGAGTGCCTCGAGGAACGTAGTCGTGAGCACCTGCCCACGCGACGCGCCGAGGATGCGCATCGACGCCATCTCGCGGGTCCGCTGGGTGACGAGGATCGAGAACGAGTTGGAAATCACGAAGATCGACACGAAGAGGGCCACCACGGCGAATGCGGTGAAAAACGTGTTGATGAAGCCGAAGATCGTGTTCACGAACGACAGTTGCTCTTCCTCGAGCTTCTTACCGGTGACC
>JANPDB010000227.1:0-6785 GCA_031431255.1 Acidimicrobiia bacterium
GCACTTGCCCGCTCGGCCACCCTCAAGGGCGACCACGTGGCTCCCGGACGCGCCGCGCTGAAGCTGTTCCTCCAGCGCCTCAATGAGCGCAACCAGCCCGACGACGCGACCTTCGAGGCGCTGCTCGAGGCTCCCTTCAAAGCACCGCCGAAGAAGAAGACGAACGACCGCCGCTTCTGACGCAACCCGCGGCAGGAATCCGCATGCCCCTTCGTCCGCTTCGGCCGACCAAAATGGCGTGATGAGCCTGACGATCGTCGACCTGGGTGAACTCGACGACCCTCTGGGCGTCGAGCTTGCTCATCGCCTCGGGGCGCTGCACATCGCCGAGTGGGGTCACCTCTACGACCCTGGTGTCTGGAACACCACGATCGCCGTCGGCGAATTCATCTCCATGCGCGACCCTGGCAGTGCGAGCCGGACGCTGGTGGCCTTCGAAGGTGACCTGTCGAGCGCCACCGTCATTGGATCGGTCTCGATTCTGGAAACGGACGATCTGCATGGCTGGGCACACGTCCATCCCTGGTTGGCCAGCCTCCTCGTCCTTCCTCCGGGTCGAGGACGTGGCGCAGGCGCGGCGCTGACCGATGCTGCGGTACGTCTCGCCGCACACCGGGGCGATCCCTACGTGCACCTGTTCACCCCAGAACACCGCGAGTACTACGAACGGCTCGGCTGGCGCGTCGTCGCACCTGCCCTCGCCTCCGGCCGGGAGGTGACGGTAATGGCTCGGGGAACCGATCCCCACTCGGCGAGGCGCTCCGTCGTCAGCCGATGGGTCGGCGACCCCGACATCGGCGGCGCGTACTCGTACCTGCGTCCCGGTGGCACATCGGCAGACCGCGATGCACTCGGCACCGAGGTGCTTCCTCGGGTCTGGCTGGCCGGCGAGTACACGTGGTCAGCCGGTCCGGGCACGCTGCACGGAGCCTGGTTCAGCGGCGAGCGGGCCGCCGCTGCTGTCCTCCGACGCCACGACCTCCAGCGGGTTGCCGTGATCGGTTCGGGCATGGCCGGTCTGGGAGCCGCTCGCCGGCTTCATGAAGCCGGTCGGGCCGTGGAGATCTTCGAATCGTCAAGCACGCCGTTCGGGCGCGCCGCAACCGACCGGACGGTTGGTGGACCGATCCATCTCGGTGGCGCCTGGATGCACGGCATCGTCGGCCATCCGCTCCGCGCCGAGGTCGACGCGGCCCCGTGGAGCTGGGACCCTGCCCCGACGTTCGTCGTCGGTCACGGTCTGATCGGCGAGGAGGACGAGTCCCGACTGGCTGCGCTGTACCAAGAACTGGAGACCCGCCTCGACGCACTGCCCGACGACAACCGTGCACTGGGACCGTCCCTTCGGTCAATCGTCGCCGATCTCGCCGAGCACCCGCTCGATGCAGCAGTACTCATGTGCTGGGCGCGCGGTGAGTTCGAAAACCTCTACGCCGCTCCCCTCGATGATCTTGCCTTGGTCGCACGTTCGGAGCAGTACGAACTCCCCGGCGGCGATCACCTCATCACGACCTCGCTCGACACCGTGCTCGAAGAATTAAGCAGCGCGCTTACTATTACCCTTGGCACTCGGGTCGTCGCCATCCGGTCGACCGGCGGCCACGTCGCACTCGACTTCACGAACCGTCCCTCGGAGTCGTTCGACGCGGTCATCTGTGCAACACCACTCCCCCCGATCAAGAGCGGACGCCTCGTGTTCGATCCGCCGATCCCCGACGAAATCGTCGCGTCGATGAACCGGATCGGATGCGGGCCGATCGCCAAGGTGGTCGCCACGTTCGACGAACCGTTCTGGACGCCCCATCGGGCGTTCTCGCTCACCGGCGAAGCGCCCCAGCCGCTCGAGTTCTTCGTCGACGTCTCGACAGTTGTCGGCCAACCGGCGCTCTGCGGTTTCGCCGTGGGTGAGCACGCGGCCGCGGTAGAGGCGATGACCGACGACGAGCGCTGTCGCCTCGTCGACCGCCTCCTGACGGAAGCCGGAGTCAGAAAGAGCTGATTCGGATCGTCAGGTGCCGCTGACGCCGTCCGGCACCTGACCGAGGACGCCTCGCAGCACTTGGGCCGCCCCCAGAAGCGCGGCGCTCTCGTAGGGGACGACGACCTTGGTGTTGTCGCTGTCGGCGAACTTGCTGAGCGCGTCGAGTTGCAGGATCGCCAGGAGCGTCGGATCCGGTGCCGCAGCCTTGATGGCCCCGTAGATGCTGGCGATACCGATCGCGCGACCCTCCGCTTCGAGGATGGTCGCCTGCCGGTTGCCCTCGGCCCGAAGGATCGCGGCCTGCCGTTCTCCTTCAGCGGCCTTGACGGCTGCCTGCGAGTTGCCATCGGCGACATTGATCGCCGACTGCCTGGTGCCCTCGGACTGAAGGATCTTCGCCCGCGCTTCCTGATCGGCCTGCTTCTGCAGCGCGAGGGCTAGGAGGATCTGCGGAGGAGGAGCGATCTCGACGATCTCGATCCGGTTGATCCGGATCCCCCATTTGTCGGTTACCGCCTCCATCTGGTTCTGCACGTCGGTGTTGATCCGCTCGCGTTCCGACAGCGCCTGATCGAGGGAGAGCGTGCCGATCACCGATCGGAGGGCAGTGCGGGCGAGCGCATCGATGGCGACGTAGAACGAGGCGATGCTGAACAACGCCTGCTTGGCGTCGACGATCTGCGTGAAGATCGTGGCGTTGACAGTGACCACGACGTTGTCCCTGGTGATGACCTCTTGGCGGTCACCCGGGCGGGGGATCTCACGGATGTCCACCCGCTGGAGCGAGTCGATGAAGGGCGCCAGGATCACGAGGCCCGGCTCATGCGTCTTGCGGTACTCGCCCAGGCGCTTGACCACACCGACCTCGCCCTGTTGGACGATGTTGATCATGCGTCGGAGCGCGAAGAGGATCACGAGAACGACGAGCCCGGTGATGACGAGTCCGGCTGATGCGGAGGAACTGAGGGCAAGCATGAGATGGCTTCTTTCGGGTCGGCGTTACTCCGTCGGGTAGACGAGCAGTGTGGTTCCTTCAACTGAGATGACGACCGCAGGGTTGTCCTTCGCGATGGTCGTGTCGGCGAGACTTCGAGCCAGCCACGTCTCGCCCGCCAGCATCACGTGGCCACCCGGACGCTCCGTCACTTCGTCGGACACGACGACACGCTGACCCACGATGCCGCCGTGAACACCCACGGCCGCAGGAGCTCCACGTGGGCGCAGCAGTGCTCTACTCACGTACGGTCGGCCGAGCAGGATCCCGAAGGCACAGACCGATACCGCTGCTGCGCCTTGCGCCGCAAACACGCCGGGCGCGAACACCGACACCGCCGCTCCGGCGAGCGCTCCGACCGCTCCGAAAAACGCAAAGAAGGCGAGATGGTGCAGCTCGACGGCGAAGAGGGTCAACGCCAGCACGATCCATGCCGCGGTCACCATGTCACCCTCACGCTCGTAAACGTACAACCGCTCGCTCCACTCACGTCACGAATGCCCACGAGCAGCCACCTCGGTGGTCTCGGCGACCGCAGTTGTCAGGCAGCAGCGCGATCATGACCACGGGGGCAGAGCCGAGTCGACGTCCTAATCCGGTGACGCGACGCTCCTCACCCGAGAACCCCGGCGCGAGCGGCGGGCGATCCGGGCAACCGCAGCCCGGCTCAGCCGGGGAACCGCTTCCGGAGGCTGATCTTGTCGAGCTTGCCGGTCGGGGTCATCGGCATGTCGGTGATCGTCTCGATCGCTGCCAACCGGGCATCGGCATCGGGCTGGGAGTCGTAGAACGCCCGAAGCGCGGAAGCGTCCAGGCTCTCCGCCTCGGGCCACAGCGTCACCACGGCCGCGGGTTGGTCGCCGACCGGAATCACTGCTGCGTACCGGACCGACGGATGGCGTTGCAGCGCTTCCTCGATCGGCCGCGGATAGATCGGGCCGGTGGGCGACTCGATCCGCTCCGACACGCGGCCGAGCGTGGTGACGAATCCCCCTGCGTCCATCCGTCCGACGTCGCCAGTGTGCAGCCAGCCGTCGCGCGTTGCCTCAGCGGTCTTCTCCGGCTCATTCCAGTAGCCGATCATGAAGCCGCCTCGGATGCAGAGCTCCCCCGGTTGGCCGATGGGGACTTCCTCGCCGAGATCGTCGAGCACGCGCACCTCCTTGTCCGGAAGGGGTTCGCCAACCGCGCCAAGCCGCACGTCGCTCGGGCGTGAGGGCCGACCCAGGGCGACGAACCCTCCGAGCTCGCTCTGCCCGTAGCTCTCGCAGAACGCCACTCCGAGCTCGTCGAAGTAAGCGCGCTTGAGTTCCGGGGCGACGGGAGCTCCGCCGGAAGCGACGAGCCGAAGCGCGTGCGGTGCCCTCCCCTGTTTCCGTGACTCGACCAGTAGATCGGTAAGGAACGGAGGGTTCGCCGGAAAGTACGTGCACTTATTGTCGTCGAGGTCCTGCCACACCGCGGCGGCGTCCCACTGCTTGCGGAGGCCGACCGTCATGCCCCGATGGACGCCGGGAAGAAGATTCACGACGAGACCGTACGACGAAGCCAATCCGGTCGCTCCGAGGGAGGAGTCGTCCGGTCCGAGACCGAGTCGCTCGGCAATGCAGGCGGCGGCGCGACTCGTGAAGCCGTGGGCAAGAACGGCTCCTTTCGGGCGGCCGGTGGAGCCGGAGGTGAACGACAGATGCGCGGGCATCGTGTCGTCGACGGCTACCGATGGTGTGGCCGACGGCGCCCCGCTCAGCGCATCGGCCCACGCGACGGCACCTTCCTGAGGGCCGTCCATGCAGTAGTAAGTCGTGATGCTCGGCATCTTCGCTCGGTCGCGCTCGATCGCCGGCAGGGCGTCGTGGGTGTAGACGAGGACCTTCGGCGTGCACGCCTGAACGTAGTCCGCGAGTTCGTCGACGACGAGCACGCTGATGTGCGCGCTGATGGCCCCGATCTTCCAGGCGCCCCACATCGCCACGATGTAGTCGAGCCCGTTGTGGGCGAGGATGCCTACGCGATCTCCTGGGCGCACACCGGCCTCCCAGAACGCCGACGCCGCCCGATCGGTTGCCGCCTCGGTCTCGGCAAAGCTGAGCGACCGACCGCGATCGCTCCACCGGAGGAATGTGGCGTCCGGGGTCCGGTGTGCGGCCCGACGGAGAAGGTCGGGAAACGTCGTGAAGGCCATCCCCCATACTGTGCCGTTCGACCGGCCGATCGCACTCCGGCAGTGTTACCGACGCGCGAATTCTTCGATCGGTCAGCGAACCGATGGTGCCCGCCGCCGATGCGCCATGCTGGAGCCCATGGACGTGCTCATCCGAAACGCCGACCTCATCGCCACCGTTGACGACCTGCGCCGCGAGATTCGCGGCGGCTGGATCGCCCTCACCGGGAACCTGATCAGCGGGATCGGCGGGCCCGAGAATGCGCCGAGCGCGACAGAGATCGGCGGTGCCACGGTTATCGATGCTGCCGGCTGCCTGGTGACCCCTGGTCTCATCAACACCCATCACCACATCTACCAGAACCTCACGCGCGCATACCTTCCGGCCACCAACGGCACCCTCTTCCAATGGCTCACCACCCTCTATCCGGTCTGGAGTCAGCTCGACGAGGAAGCGGCCTACATCAGCGCCTGGATCGGGCTGGCCGAGCTGGCGCTCGGCGGCTGCACCACCAGCACCGATCATCTCTACGTTCACCCCAGGGGTGGTGGTGACCTCATCACGGCGGAGATCGCCGCAGCGACCGAGCTCGGCTTCAGGTTCCACCCGACCCGCGGTTCGATGAGCCTCTCGCAGAAGGACGGGGGACTCCCGCCCGACTCCGTCGTCCAGACCGACGAGGAGATCCTGGCCGACTCGGAACGTCTGGTGAAGAAGCATCACGATGCGTCCTTCGGGGCAATGGTGCGGGTCGCTCTCGCACCGTGCTCGCCGTTCTCCGTCACTCCCGCCCTCATGAAGGCGACTGCGGAGTTGGCGGAGAAGCTCGACGTCCGCCTGCACACCCACCTCGCCGAAGACCCCGATGAGGACACGTTCTGCTTGGAGACCTTCGGCCGCCGCCCCATCGAGCAATTCGAGGAGGTCGGCTGGGGCACGGACCGCTCGTGGGTCGCCCATTGCATCTACCCGAACGCGGACGAGATCGCCCGCCTCGGTCGGTGGGGCACCGGGGTGGCACACTGCCCGTCGTCGAACTGCATGATCGGCGGCGGAGGCATCGCCCCGGTCCGCGACTACCGAGCCGCCGGAGTACCGGTCGGTCTCGGCTGCGACGGATCGGCGTCGACCGACTCGGCATCGCTGTGGATGGAGGCCCGCAACACCCTGCTGCTCGGACGACTCCGCGAAGGCCCGACCAAGTTCTCCGCCCGTGACGCGTTGGAGGTGGCAACGCGCGGCGGGGCCTCGTGCCTCGGCCGTGATGGTGAGATCGGCCAACTCCGGGTGGGGGCGATGGCCGACGTGGTCGTGTGGCCGCTCGGCGGCGTGCTCTTCGCCGGGGCGCATACCGACGCCATCGAGGGATGGCTGCGGTGCGGTCCGTTCGCCCCCCGGCACACCATCGTCAACGGACGCTTCGTCGTCCGCGATGGCTCCCTCGTCCACCCGGCCCTCGACGACCGTCTCGCCACCCACCGCGCCGTCGCCCTCCGCTGGCAGTCCGCCGCCCTGGCCGGGCGCTGAACCTCCCACCCCATAAGACCCGTGGGCCAGCTGGCTTCGATTTTCCCCGGGTTTCCTGGCCGAAGCGAGCCTGCTGGCCCACCGGTATTTGGTCGCGGGAGGTGCGGGCTAGCGACTGACG
>JANPDB010000228.1:0-2713 GCA_031431255.1 Acidimicrobiia bacterium
CTCCTGGGCCAAAGCCGCTTTGGCGGCGGTGAGCGAGAAGAACAGCTGTTCCAGCCCGTTCGTCTCGGACAGACGCAACTCGCTGAGCAGCACGTGGTGGTCGCGGGCGACGCCCGCCAGCACCTCGGTCGTGACCCGACCTCCCGCGACGTCGACGGTGAGCGCATCCCCCGGCCCGGCGACGTAGTCGATCCGCGCAGCTTGGAGCGCCGCGGCAAGCGAACCGGGGTCGGGGCTGCGAACGAGGATCGTGGAGCTGGCGAGCAGATCATCCAGCCGACCGGCGGCGACCACGGCACCGCTTGAGATGACGACGAGATGATCGGCGGTGGCCTGCACCTCGTGGAGCAGGTGACTCGACAACAGCACCGTGCCGCCATGGTCGGCGAAGTCGCGGAGGAGCCTTCGCATCCAGGCGATGCCCTCGGGATCGAGCCCGTTGGCCGGCTCATCGAGGATCAGCGCCTGCGGTTCACCGACGAGGGCCTGGGCGATGCCGAGGCGTTGGCGCATGCCGAGGGAGTAGGCCCCGACCCGCTTCTCCGCCGCGTCGGTGAGCCCGACGAGATCCAACAGGTGCTCGACCCGCCTTGGGTGAACGCCTGCCATCCGCGCCGCGATCATGAGCGTCGATCGGCCACTCCGCCCGGGATGCATCGCCGACGCATCGAGCAGCATGCCGACCACGCGCGTCGGGTTGGGCAGCTCGACGAACGGTCGGCCGTCGATGGTCGCCGTACCGCGATCGGGTCGCACCAGCCCGACGATCATCTTCAGCGTGGTGGATTTGCCGGCGCCGTTGGCCCCGAGGAAACCGGTGATGGTCCCGGGTTCGCAGCGCAACGAGACGTCGCGGACGACCGGAACCTCCTTGTAGCTCTTGGTCAGAGCGGTTGTCGTGATCATGCGTCCAGCCTGAACCGGCCGGTGCGCCACCGCATCGGGCTGACGGCCACGATCCGATGTCCGAAGGGAGACTGGCCGCTTCCGACGTCTGTTCTTTCGTTGGTTGCGGTGTCGACTTTCGTCGATGTTGCACAGAGGCCCCGAGCCGTATGCTCCGACCATGTCCTGGCTCCGCAGATGGTGGGCTCAGACCGCTCCAACGGCGATGCTGGCACCGAGCGACTCGGCTCATCCCGACAAGGTGGCACCCAGGACGGCAGGTGACTGGTCCTTCGACGCCGGTGCGTTCGTCATCGCCGCCGCTCTCGGCGCCGTCATCCTGAGCGTCACCGGGGACTTCACCACCAATCGGATGACCTCGGGGCAGGTGGCCACCGATGCCGCGTTCGGAGCTCTCTGCTGTCTCTCACTGTGGTGGCGGCGGCGCTGGCCGTTCGGGGTGGCGCTGGTCTGCGTCCTGCTGGGCGCATTCTCGACGTTTGGCACAGTGGCCGGGTTGTTCGCACTGTCCTCGCTGGCTGTCCACCGCCATGTCCGGCCCGCCCTGCTCGTCGCCGCGCTGTCCGTTCCGTCCGCAGTGGTGTGCTCGATCTGGCTCGGGCGTACCAATACCTGGTCGGTGATGTTGCCGACGCTGGCGCTTGCGGCCGCCGCAACCGCATGGGGCATGTTCATCCGCGCCCGGCGCCAGCTCCTCTCCACCCTGCGCGACCGTGCCCAACGGGCCGAGGCCGATCAGCTCGTCCGCGCCGAACGTGCGCGCCTGGCTGAGCGGACCCGCATCGCGCGGGAGATGCACGACGTGCTCGCCCACCGCATCTCCCTGGTCGCGCTGCACGCCGGTGCGCTCGAGGTCGCACGCGACCTGCCTCCCGCCCAGGTGCGAGAGAGCGCCGCGCTATTGCGGGTGACGGCTCACCAAGCGCTCGAAGAGCTGCGCGACGTGATCGGCGTGCTGCGGGAGGAACCGGGGCAGGAGGGGCTTTCGACGGTGCCACAACCGACCTTGGCTGACATTCCACGCTTGGTCGAGGAGACCCGTCGCTCCGGCGCAAAGATCGACTTCGAGATGGAGGTAGACGGTGCAGCTGCCGCACCTGGCCCGTTGGGTCGCGACGCGTATCGCATCGTGCAGGAAGCGCTGACCAACATCGCAAAGCACGCTCGCGGCACCCAGGCCCGGGTTCGCGTGGCGGGAGCGCCGAACCGCGGCCTGCACGTCAGCGTCCGAAACCCAACCGCAGTGGACGTCCACGACCATCCGGCGCTGCCGGGTTCCGGCACCGGCCTCCTTGGTCTGCAGGAGCGGGTCACCCTGGCCAAAGGCGTCTTGGTGCACGGACCAGATGCTTCCGGTGGCTTTGTCGTCGAAGCCGACCTGCCGTGGTGAAGGTCCGGGTGCTTCTGGTCGACGACGACGCGTTGGTGCGTGCCGGTCTCCGGATGATCCTGTCGTCGTCAGAGGAGATGGAAGTGGTGGGCGAGGCTACCGACGGGGCCGACGCCGTTGCGGCCGTGCGGGCGCATCGACCCGATGTCGTCCTGATGGACATCCGGATGCCCGGGATGGACGGCATTGCCGCTACGTCGGCCGTGCGCCGTCTTGCGACTCCGCCGCACGTGATCGTCCTGACCACATTCCAGGCCGACGAGCATGTCATGAGCGCGCTTCGGGCCGGAGCCGACGGATTCCTGTTGAAAGACACCGCGCCTGCGGAGATCGTCAACGCAGTGCGCCTCGTGGCCGCAGGAGAAGCGATGCTCTCACCGTCGGTCACCCGCACGCTTCTCTCTCACCTCGGCAACG
>JANPDB010000229.1:0-10443 GCA_031431255.1 Acidimicrobiia bacterium
GACGTACTCCCGCTCCGTCAGCTCGAACACGAGCCCACTCGGCACGACTCCGGTCTCCTCCAGCATGGCCGTCACCCAGGACAGGAGGTCGGGCCGCTTCAGCGTCCGAACGGACACGTTCACCCCGACCGATGCCTCGAGGCCGCGATCCCGCCAGGAACGACAATCGATCAGCGAGGTCCGCAACACGAATTCGGTCAGCGGCTCGATGAGCCCGGACTGCTCGGCCAGACCGATGAACTCGTCGGGCGCAATGTGGCCGAGCAGCGGATGGTGCCACCGTACGAGGGCTTCGACGCCTTGGACGACACCGGTGCCGAGATGGGCCTTCGGTTGGTAGTTCACCGTGAGCGAACCGGCGACGAGGGCCGCCCGGAGCTCGCGGAGCAGCTCGACGCGCCGATGGCTCTGCGATTCCATCTCCTCGGCGAACACCCGGGGCGAGGTCTCGCGCTTGGCTTTGGCCTCGAACATCGCGAGGTCGGCCCGGCGCATCACGATCGCATGGCTGCGACCGTGCTCGGGTAAGAGCGCAATGCCGACGGCAGCATCGAGGGTGACGGTGGCCGCATCGAGAGCCGCGGCAGCCCGCACGGCCAGGAGCACCCGCTCGGCGATGACCAGCGCCACCGACTCGTCGACATCGGGAATCAGTACGGCGAATTCGTCTCCGCCGAGCCGGGCGACCGTCGCTGTCCGAGGAAGCACGGCGAGGATCCGTTCGGCGAGGAGCACGAGGACGTCGTCTCCCAACTCGTGGCCGAGGGTGGAGTTGATCTCCTTGAATCCGTTCAGGTCGAGAGAGAGGAGCGCACCGCGGCGGTTCGTGCCGAACTCGTCGATCGCGGTGTTCAGCCCGTGCCGGCTCACCAGCGACGTGAGTGGGTCGACGAACGCTGCTCGCGCCTTCTCGCGCAGCTCCTCTTGAACACGCTCCTGCAGTCGGCTCGCCCGCACGGCGACAGCAGTCTGGTCGGCCATCGTGGCAAAGAGCTGACAGTCCGAGGGCGAGAAGGTCGCCAGCTCGTCGGATCGGTTGCGCACCGCGATCACGCCGAGCACCTCGTCGCCGTGCATCAACGGAGCGGCGAGGATGTCCCGGGCCCCGACCATGGACCGGTAGGCCTGGGCGTCCTCGCCAACAGTCGACTCGTTGATCACGACGGCGCGCTTCGAGGCGACGATCCGCTCCCAGAGCCAGTCTCCCGGGGAGGGAATGCCGACCCCCCGGTGCTCGGCGCCGGCAATGGCGCGCACGGCGATTTCGCCGCGCGAAAGCGTGATCTCGCCCGTCTCTGCGTTGAGCAGCAGGCGGGCCTGCTCCGCCGCCCGCTCGCTGATCAACTGGTGGTCCACCACGCTGCGGGCCAGTGCCGCGGTGTAGTCCTGAAGCAGCCGGAGTCGCGAGAACCGCTCGCGGAGAACGACGTACGCCCGGTACGCGAGAAGCGGGAGCAGGCAGACGACAGCAACCAGGATCATGGCCAAGCGGCTCTGTGTCTGCACCATGGCGGCAATCAACGCCAGCGAAGTGAAGCACGCACACGCGGCCATGCTCACGAGCGTCGTCGCGATCAGGCTCCGCATCGTCTCGTGCTCATTACTAAGCACACCGACGAGATGGACGACTGCGAGACGGACGAACCGAACCGCGAGCACAATGAAGAGAACCGCGCCCCAGGTACCGGTGCGTAGAACGAAAGGATCCGGGTCGACCCGTCCGACGATCTCGAGAACGGTCGCAATCTCGGCGACGGACAGCGCTGCGCTCCGGAGACGCTCACTCCGTTGACCGTGGCGAGTTGCGATGACGGCCGCGGCCATCCCGGCCATCGCGCACGTCAGAACATGCATCGGACGGGAGGCGAACAGCGCGACAACGAGCGGTAGCTCGGTTGCCGCGACGACGTGGACGGTTCCGCCGATTCGTTCGCGGAGGCAGTAGCGCCCGGCGAGGAAGAAGGCAACGACCATGAGGGCCAACGGCACCCGGACCCCGCTGGCCGGAGCGGTGATCGTGGATAGGTCCAGCGCGAACGCCGTGACCACCGTGGCGGAACCGCTGAAGAGCAGCGTCGAGGCAAGATCGAACTGGCGACCCGGCTGATGAACGCCCGACGACTCTCCGAAGAATTCCCCCGACGAAAGGTCACCCTCGTCGCCGAGGCCCCCGGGCTCGCTGCGCTCCATCCGAACGGTGGCGCGCTTCGACACCCGGGAATGCTCGGTGGCATCGCCTGGGCCGGCCTGGCGGGTCGAAGGTGGAGTCGCAAGAGGCACAGCAGGGTAAGTCTTACCGATGGCTGCCATTCGGACGGCGCATAGGACGGTTTCCGACATGTGGACTGCGATCCGCTGACCCCGGCCGCGTCGGCCGCTCGACCCGGAGAGCCGAGGGACCCGAGCGCGGATCGGTCAGAGGAGGACCGAGGCCGAGTTCCAGATGATCGTCGCCGCCACCCGGGTGAGCGCCTCCCGAATGTCCGGGTCTATGCGGGATCCGAATTCGCTGACCTCGGCTTGCGCGTGCACGACACCAGGCTCAGTGCCCACCCAACGCGTGGTTGGACGCGCCAGAAGGCGGCGCATCGCCGTGTTGTCCCGCAGGACATCGGCGGTGAATCGATCGATCCCACTCGCGGCCGCGGCGATGCCGAGCGCCTCGATCAGCAGAGTGCCGACACCTCTTCCTTGCCAATCGTCGACCAGACCGAAGGAGATGTCGGCCTCGCGATGATCCGTAAGCGAACGGATGAACCGGGCCGACCCGATCGGAACGAGCCCGGGGTCGGCTGCGTCGATCGCAACCCACGCGAAATGATCGACGTAGTCGACGTCGAGGAGGTAGCGGATGACGGACTCCGGCGGCATGCCACCGGAGAAGAAGCGGCGCTGGAGCGACTCACGCGACATTGCCGCGAGCCCCGCGGCGAGAAACGAGCCGTCGGTGGAGAGACCCGGTCGGAGCAGAATGGTCAGGCCATCGGCGAGAGGCACGCTGACCGGCTCGGCAAGCGCGGCAAGTCGCCCGGCCACCACCCGGGCGAGGCCCTCGGCGACGCGGTGGTCGGCGAGGACACGGTGGAAATCGGTTGCCGAGCCGACGAAGGCGACCACGTCGGTCGTCGCGGTGACTGTTGCGCTTCTCGGTCTCCCGGTCACGAGCGCCAACTCGCCCAGAACGGAACCGGGCTTGGCAACGCCGATCCGCACAGCACCGGTTGGGCCACTGCGGGAAACCTCTGCTGTGCCTGAGGCGAGATAGGCGAACCATTCAGCGCGCTCGCCTTCGCGCATCATGACCTCACCCGGACGGAAATGCCTCGTCGGGAGCGATTGGACGGCACCCTCCAACGCGTCGCGCATCTCTGCGTCGACTTCGACTCCTGATCGATGCCCTGGCCGCGTGGATGTGGCGTCCGCGGCACTGTCCGGCTCCCCGGGCGTCGGTGCCCCCGAGATCGTCACGCCTTCGGCAGCCAGTCGCCCATGCCGTACGGGTCGGGATCGGGAGCGCTGAAGTGCTCGTGCACGATCCCCCAGTCGCCGGGAGCATGTTCGGTGATGACGTAGGTCCCGCGCAGACGAAGGGTCTTGGCCACGTCACCGACGGTCACATGAAGGTCGAGGATGCCGGCGATCCAACCCATCTTCTCCTCGATCTGGGCGACCGGACCTTCGACCCAGTCGTAGCCGCTGATGCGTATCGGGGAGTTCAGGTACGCCGTCCATCCCGACGCGATGGCCGCCCCCGTGAGGGTGCTCCACCGCGGTCCTTCGAGAAAGACGTAGCTACGATCGCCCGGGTCGTAGCCGGCGATCACATCCTGAACACGCTCCTCGACGATCGAACGGATGAACGCGTCGGCCCAGGCGGTCGGATTGTTGCGGTCAAGGGCGGGCATGGCGTCTCCTGAGAGGTCGTGGCGTCGGTCGACAAGAGCTTCGGACAAACGTACTTCGGCCCGTGTCGCACTCGGCCGGGTCACTGGCCGGGTCAGCGACCTTCGACGGCGGCCTCAGCGAGGGCGGCCTCAGCGAGCCGGCGGCCGAGCTCGCGTCCGAACGAGATGCACGGACCGACGAGCATGCCGGAGCAGAAGGAGTTCCCCATGTAGGCGGCCGACCCGAGCAGCTCACCGAGTCCGTAGAGGTTCTCGATGACCGAACCGTCGCTTCGCCGGATGCGGAGCTGCTCGTCGACATCGATACCGGCGAAGGTGATCAGCGTGATGCCGTGGTTACGCATCGCGTAGAACGGCGCACGTTCGATCCGGGCCGGGAACACTGTGCGACCGAGGTCGGGATCGTGTCCGCTCTCGACGGCATCGTTGTAGGCCGC
The DNA here is from genome assembly GCA_031431255.1 of Acidimicrobiia bacterium. Taxonomy (GTDB): domain Bacteria; phylum Actinomycetota; class Acidimicrobiia; order Acidimicrobiales; family JANYDT01; genus JANLQX01. Next base: position 4,343 of record JANPDB010000229.1, read on the forward strand.
CACACTCGCTCGCAGTGCCTCGGGCGGGAGCCCCGCCTCTCGGGCAAGCTCTTCGACGGTGTCGGCCACGAACACGCCCGGTCGGACGCCGGCGCGTGACCGCATGTCGTCGGCCGACCACCCCACGACGATGTTCGGCGATTCGTCGACGGCACGGTCGTCGAACACCGCATAGAACGTCATCGTCGGCACTTTCGTAAGCGCGCGTTCCTTTAGATCAACCGACGGCTCGTCCTCGGCGACGAATCTCCGGCCGTCAGGGCCCACGTAGATCTCCCACGGTGTCCGTTCGGTGGCGACGAGGAGTGGGCGATCGACCCACTGCACGCGCTCCGGATCTTCAGGCGAGGGCATGCCGCCGAAGGTCGGGAGATACGTCCCCACGCCGGCGACGTGGGCTCCGTGGCGTCGGGCGATCTCGAGGCCGTCACCGGTGCTCGTGATGGCAGCAGCGCTCACGAGGGGAGCACCGTCGAGCTCGGCGAACAGACCGGGTGCCGCTCCGTACCCACCCGTCGCCAGAACAACACTTCTCGCGCGGACCACCGACTCGGTCCCGTCGGTGCGCCTGACCACAGCGCCGACACAGACACCGTCCTCGATGACGAGGTCGTCGAGGGCCGTGCTCAGTGCGATCGCAAGACGGCCGCCCGAGACCCTTGACTCGATCATCGGTGCAAATAGCTCGAGGAGCGAACGGCCTTCCTTCACGCCGTAGTACGTGCGCGCCGTGTCGTAGGGCTCGTGACCGTAGACGATGCGCGGCGTGACCGGGTCGAACTCGAATCCGCAGGACTCGAGCCAATCGACCATCTCGGGAGCGAGCTCGACGGCGCGGCGGGCGATGTCTTCGCGCGCCGTTCCCTCGCTGATCCGCTGGACATCGACGTAGTGCCGTTCGATGGAGTCATTGACGATTCCACGGGCGCGCTGGCGGTTCGTCCCGGCGGCCGAGAAATGGCCCCCGGTGAGGTGCAGGGTGCCGCCGATCCGGTCGGCCTTGTCGACGAGGAGCACGCGCGCTCCGGCATCGACCGCGGCGATAGCGCAGGGAAGCCCAGCCGTTCCGGCGCCGACGATCAGGACGTCGACGGGCGAACCACGGTCGCTTTCATCGGTCACGGCTCACCCCTCTCAGGACGGATCGGCACAGACGAGATATCGTGCAGACGTTTCGCTCGGCGGAACGCTGTTCCACTTCCGCACGGCCACTGTAGGGCCGGCACGTTGGCAAGGAAACTCGCATGACCACGCCACCCGCACCGTTGCTGATGAGCCCAGATCACGCCCTGATCGGCTCCGGCGACCCCGAACGCCACGCCGCCTTCTGGGTGGCGATGGGCTTCGAAGTCACCGAACGTACGACGGTCGACGCCGCCCTCGCCCGGCTCTACGGAGTGGGGGAAGGGTCGGAGCAGATCTCGCTGGCCGTTCCGGGCGCGTCGGCCGGAGGTCTCCGAATCGTCGCTACGGCGCAGCCGGAGGTAGCTATGGGCCCATGGGATCGTGGCCCGTTTGCCGTGGATCTCTACACCCGCGACATGGACCGATCACTCGATGCGGCGGTGACCGCGGGTGCAACGCATCGCGGGCGAATGGTCTACGAGTTCGGCACCATGCGCCTCGAAGAGGGGAAGACGACCGGACCGGACGGAGTTCGGCTCGTGTTCATCGCCAATTCCACGCGACGACCGAGCGTGCTCGACCACGACGAGTCCCGACTGCACTCCGAGGTCCATTCGATCGTGAACATCGTCGACTCCGTCGACACCTTCTCGACCGCGTGGCGAGATGGTGGTGGCCTTACCGTGCTCGGCGACGCCGTCATCTCCACGCCGGGACTTGCCGACTTGATGGAGCTTCCGAAGATCGTCAGCGCGCGTATGGGTCTCTACTGCGATGCTGCAGTCACCCCCATCCGCTATGAGGCATTGGAGTTCGTCGGTCTCGACGCCGCCGACACCTCGGCGTTGGTTCCACAATGGCCACTACGCCCGGGGCAGCCCATCGGTGTGTTCGTCGTGGAGCGCTTCGACGACGTGCTCTTCGCCCTCGACACAAGTGGATTCGACATGGAAGGCGACATCACTGCCGATGGTCGACGGATCGCCATGGGCGTGGATCCGTGTGGCATCCGCTTCGAGGTCCGCTCCCGCTGAGCGCGGGGTCGGCCGGGCGACTCAGGATTAGGCGGCGACCTCTGCCCGGAAGCGCGCCCACAGTTGCTCCACATCGGCCCGTTCGGTTCCCTCGACCCCAATCGACACGCGCACCATCCACCGTCCATCGAGTTGCGACGGTGAGCAGAAGAATTCGCCGGAGGAGTTGATCCGCCGGATCCAGGCGAGGGTGAACGCGTCGAGGGCTTCACCGGAGATGTCCTCGGGTTCGTAGCGGACGCACACGGTCTGCAGGGTCACCGGGGCAAGGACACGCCAGCCCGGAGCGGCCCGGACCTGTTCGGCGAACCACTGCGCGTTGGCGAGATCGCGACGCAGACGTGTCTGAATCGCTTCGACGCCGTCGAGGCGGAGTTGGAACCACAGCTTCAGCGCCCGGAACCGGCGCCCGAGCGGGATCCCCCAGTCGCGGTACTGGGTGGCCACCCGATCGGTCGCCGTCGACCGGAGAAACGACGGATCCGTCGACATCACGCCCACGAGGGCTTCGACATCGCGGACGTAGTACAGCGAGCAGTCAAGAGTCGTGCCCATCCACTTGTGCGGATTCCACGACAGGGAATCGGCGCGTTCGACGCCGTCGAAGAACGGGCGGCACTCGGGGAGGAGCATCGCCGAGCCCGCCATCGCCGCGTCGACGTGCAGCCAGACGTCGTGCTTCTCACAGAGGTCGGCGAGCGGCTGGATCGGGTCGAAGGCGGTCACAGCCGTGCTGCCGAGCGACGCCACCACTGCGGCGGGTCGACGGCCTTGCGCCAGGTCCTCCTCGATCGCCCGTTCGAGCGCGGAGGGATCGATGGCGTACGTGACCGGGTCGGTGTCGACCAGTCGCAGGTTGTCCTGTCCGAAACCGGCGAGCGCGACGGCCTTCATGATCGATGAGTGCGCCTGCGCGGTCGCGTAGACGACAAGGGGCTGGGACAGTGCCTGGAGTCCGCCGCCGGTGAACGAGTTACGCGACGCTTTCTCACGCGCGCTTATCAATGCAACGAGCACCGCCGTCGACGCGGTGTCCTGGATGGTTCCCGACCACGCCGGCGAGAGCCCGCAGAGCTGGCGCATCCAGTCACACATCACCTCTTCGACCTCGGTGAGCGCCGGATTCGATTCCCACGAGATCCCGAGGCCCCCCAGTCCGCTGGACGCGATGTCACCCAGGACCGAGGAGAGCGAGGCGTTCGACGGGAACCAACCGAAATGCGCGGGGTGCTGAACGTTGGTCATGCCCGGCACGACGACGCGATCGAGCTCGGCGAGCAGCGGACCGATCGAGACATCGACCTCTGTCGGAGGTGTCGCCGGGAGCAGGGACCGAACGTCGCCGGGAGCCACCGCCGGCAGGACTCGTCGATCCCGCACCGATGCACGCTCGTCGGCAATCCAGTCGATCAGTGCATGGCCGGCCGCCCGGAACTCCTCAGGTGTCACGCCGTCGAGTCTCGCTCACCGCAGCGCTGAGCGTGGCTCGATCACGTGACGCCGGCAAGCCGAGAATCGCGGTGCGAACTTGCACCGGCGAGCGACCATCCATCGGTGGTCTCCGCACCGTCCGCGCATGAGGGAGCGCGCTTCGCCGGGAGTGTGCGGGGCGAGCCTTACGCTGCGACGTGATTGGTATCCCAGTCGCCCCCGGAGCGACTGAGATACCAACCTCGGCATGGCACCATTGCGGCGCCAACACCCACTGCACTCCGGCCCGAGACGTGCGCCCTTGCTGACGCCGGCCAACTCCTCGAAGTGATCATCCTGTCCCTCGCAGACGACCGCGAACTTGTCATCCACGCCTTGGCCTCTTCGATGAGACGTGCGGCCTCGGCGTCGAGACATCGAGCGGCGATAGCGTGCGAGACCTCCATGCTGTCACCATCGCTCCAATCAGGGATGGGGCGCGAGCGAGAGCCTGACGTCGGGTTCGTGCGCCCCAGCCCGATCGGACGCCGAATATCTTGCTGGTCAACGACGAGCGGTTGCCTTTGTCGCTCCGTCACACTCGACTGACGCGACGATCGGAGCGGGGGCCTCGAAGCGGCCATGGTACGGTTCCGATAGTTAGTCAGTACTTCGGGAGGGCGTCATGGCCGGTGTGTCGACGGACGACGCGGCCCGCGCCGGTGGCGAGCCCGTCAGGCGCGGCGAACCACCTCGGGCGGATCGGTCGACGGATGCGGGATCGCCTAGGCAGGTAAACCCGATAGTCGGCCGTGGCGCGGAGCTGGAGGCGCTGAACACGTTCATCAACTCCCTTGACCGCGGTCCAGCGATGTTGGTGCTCGAGGGTGAGCCGGGCCTTGGCAAGACGACGCTCTGGCGGGAGGGTCTCCAGGCCGCTGAACGGCGCTCGTTCCAGGTCCTCGAGTGTCGGCCGGTTCAGGCGGAGGCGCAACTGGCGTTCACCGCGCTCTCGGATCTGCTCACCGACGTGTCAGAGGTCGTTCTCGACGAGCTCCCAGTGCCCCAGCGACGGGCGTTGGAGGTGGCACTGCTCCGGGCGGAGCCGGACGATGACGAGCACTTTCCGCGCGCCGTCGCCCTGGGGTTCCTCGGCGTGCTCGCCGCGCTCGCTCGCTCCGGCCCGCTCGTCGTCGGGATCGACGATGTCCAGTGGTTGGACCAGGCGTCGCAACGTGTGCTGACCTTCGCCGTTCGCCGCCTGCGCGAGGAGCGGATCGGGCTGCTGCTTGCTCGCCGGACTGACACCGGCTCCGTCTTCCCGGGCGACACGGAGGGTGATGGACGGATGCCGATCACCCGGCTGCGACTGTCCGCGCTCGACGCCGATGAGCTCGAGCGCCTGCTTCGCCGCCACCTCGGTGGGCGGTTGGAACGGCGGTCGATAGCCCGCCTCCACCACAGCTCGGGCGGCAACCCGCTGTTTGCGCTTCAGCTCGGCCGGGCGATGCTCCAGGGTGATGTCGTCGACGAGGACGGCCTCGGCTTGCTGATCCCGGCGACGCTGCAGCAGGTGGTCGCTGACCGGTTGCTGGCGCTCAGCCCGGTGGCCCTCGACGTCGTGCAGGCCGCCGCTGCAGTGGCCCGCCCGACAGCGGCGCTCATCGAGTCCGTGATCGCGACCGACCGCGCTCGCGAAGGTCTCGCAGCAGCCAGCGCGGCCGGTGTGCTTCTGGTCGACCGAGACCGTATCGGCTTCACCCACCCACTGCTAGCTACAGCGGCATACTCGCAGATGTCAGCGTTCGACCGACGGCGGCTCCACGCCCGCCTGGCGGAGGTCGTGGAGGATGTCGAGGAGCGCGCCCGGCACCTTGCGGCCGCCGCTGAGCGTCCCGGCACGGAGGTCGCCGCGGCTCTCGACGCAGGCGCCCTGCGAGCCAGGGCACGCTACGCGCCAGACACCGCGGCCGAGCTGTGGGAAGCAGCAGCGCGTTTCACCCCGGCGGACCAAGCCTCCATGGCGTGGGAGAGGCGACTGCACTCGGCCGATTGCCTGTCCGAGGCCGGCGAGATGGCGGACGCCCGGCTCGTGTTGGAGGACATCGCGCGTGCCGCGTCTCCCGGGCCGACGCGCACCCGATCGCTGGTTCGGCTCGCGTGGGTCATCACCCACATCGAGGGATGCGAGGCGGGTGCCGTTGCATTCCAGCTGGCGCTCGACGAGCTGGACGGTGATGTGACCGCCGAGGTCGAGGCCGAGGAGGGCCTGGCCTGGTGTCTGCACTCGTCCTCGGGTCTGGCCCCCGCCGAGCCGCACGCCCGCCGGGCGCTCGCGCTGGCCGAAGGGTCGGGCGATCCGCAGCTCGTCGCCGGAGCGTTGACAAACCTCGAATTCCTCGGATCGCTCGCCGGGCGCGGTCTCGCCGTCGAGGCCGTCGGGCAGGTCGCCCGCACCGGCGTCTCGACGGGGCGGGAGATCCTGGTCCGCCCGGACTGGACGCACGGTCTGCTCCTCATGTTTGACGACCA
>JANPDB010000230.1:0-4304 GCA_031431255.1 Acidimicrobiia bacterium
TTGGGCTACTGCCCAGGTTGTGCGCAATGAGCGGCGCCCCGGTGACGGCGGCGACGCTCCCAGTTACAGCAGTGGCGGCACGAGCCGTCAGCAGCCTTCCACTCCGCCCCCGGCTGCCTCTGGCGGCGGCGGTTACGACTACGACGAGGAGCCCTTCTAATGGCACGCAACAACGACCGTGACCGCGGCGCACCCAAGCGCGGTCCCAAGCCCACCGACCGTCGCCCGGCGAAGAAGAAGCCGTCGCCGATCGCCGACGGAACCTACGTGGACTACAAGGACATCGTCCTGCTCCGCAAGTTCATGTCCGACCGCGGCAAGATCAAGGCGCGTCGCGTCACGGGTCTGTCCGTTCAGGTCCAGCGCGACATCGCCGTAGCCATCAAGACCGCTCGTGAACTCGCGCTTCTGCCCTACGCAACGCGCACGTCGAGTGAGCGCGGCCCCCGTCGCGGTCCTCGCCGCGACAAGGACGCCGGTCCCGCCGCCGAGGCAACCGATACCGATGTGTCGGCCGATGAGGTCGACACCGAAGACGTGGAGGTCTGATCATGGCCAAGCTGATCCTCACCACCGATGTGAAATCGTTGGGAAAGCGCGGCGACATGATCGATGTTGCCGACGGCTTCGCCCGGAACTACCTCCTCCCGCGCAAGCTCGCCATGCCGCAGTCGGCGGGCAGCGTGGCGCAGGCCGAGGCGATGCGCAAGGCCCGCGACCTTCGCGATGCCAAGGACCGTGAAGGCGCCGAGACGGTTGCCCGTCACCTCGTCGGCAAGACCATCACCATCAAGGCCAAGGCCAAGGGTGAGCGCCTGTTCGGTTCGGTCCACGTGCCCGAGATTATTTCGGCCGTGCAGGCCCAGACCGGTGTGGTCCTCGACCGCAAGTCGGTCCGCCTGCACGACCACCTGAAGACCCTCGGCACCCACGAGATCCCGGTGAAACTCCACGACGCCGTAGAGTTCGCCGTCTCGATCGAGATCGTCGCCGCCTGACCAACTGCAGCCGGCCTTCCGCCGGTCGGACCTGCGCAACGAGCCGCCCTTCGGGGCGGCTCGTTGGCGTTCGGGGTCAGCCGTGGTGCTCTCCGGCTCGTTTCGCGTTGCGTGCGCCGCATCCTGGGTCGGGTGATGTGCGCTGGGTCGGGATTTCGACACATTTGGCGTTGTGCCGACCCAGCGACGTGAGCTGACCCAGAACGCGCCTACGCGGTGGACCCACCACGCTCGTTGAGTCGGCAGCGAATGGTTTCGAGGAGCCACGGCATCCGTGTGGTGGCGTGCGTCCAAGTAAACCGGTCGACGGTCCAGCCGGCAGTTCGGAGCTTCACGTCGCGCTCACGATCGGCATCAAAGCGATCGGCATGGAAGCGGGCGCCATCCAAATCGACGTTGTAGAGGACCGTCGGCCAGGCGAGGTCAAGCAGCATCACCTCGCCATCGACGACGACACGGAAGTTCCGTTTGGGTTGCGGAAGGTCTGTGGCGGCGATCGCGTCGACCACCCGTTGTTCCAATTCACTTGCGACGACGCCGTCATCGCTTGCGACGCGGCCAAGCACCTCGAGCAAGACGTCAGGTGCGAATCGGCCGGGTTTACGACGTCGAATCGCATCGGCCCGGAGGGCGTTGACATTGACGAGATTTCGCCGAGTGAACGCGAAGATGATCTCAGCCAGCTGATCTGGGTAAACCACCTGACCGAGATCGCCAAGCGTGCGGATTGGATCGGTGGTCGCAATCCCGGAGCGGCGCACCGGGACGATCGCCTGGTGGTCACGGGGTCGGTGCACGATCACGCCCTCCAAGATTCGTGGCCCGCCGCGACCCACGGTCACTTCCACCGGTGGTTGTCCGAGTCCGGTCGGCCAGCAGCCGTGGAGATACGCTGCACTCCGAAGCGATGCCGTCGCATCTTCTGGGCAAGCGAGCACTGCCGCACGGATGTTGCCTTCCAGCGTCCTGGGCGACGCTCCGAGCGCGGCGACGCCTGGGTGCAGGACCTCGAGTTCACCGGAGCGCGCCCACCGACCCCACCGGGCGGTCGACACGCCATACGTGCGGGCCTCCCGTTGGCTCACGACGCCATGGTGGGTGCGGGCGAATCGGTACAGGCCAGCTCGATCGACGGTCATGGCTGACAGGCTGTCAATGCACCGGCCGCCGGGCACGGAGAGATGACATTCGGCGCGCGGGTGCTCCGAAGACGATCGAATGGATGGACCTGGGTCAGCCGACGTGCGCTGGGTCGGGATACGCACGTATTTGGCGTTGTCCCGACCCGGTGCAGGCCTCCCGACCCGGTGCACGCCACCCGACCCGACCCAGTGAGCTGGAACCGGCCCGGGCCGACGCGACGGACGAGGGCTACTTGATGCGCATGCCCGCGATGGCTCCGGTCTCCGGGTTGAGGAGGTAGATCCCGGCGTCGACGGTGCGGTCCGCGTCGCTGGCGGCGAGCACCATGCCCTCGCTCAGACCGAACTTCATTTTGCGGGGCGCGAGGTTGGCGATCAGCACGGTGTGGCGTCCGATGAGATCAGCGGGCTGGTACGCGCTCTTGATCCCGCTAAATACCGTCCGATGTCGTCCTTCGCCGGCGTCGAGCGTGAGGCGCAGCAGTTTGTCCGCTCCTTCAACTTGCTCGCAGTTGACGATCAATGCCACTCGCAGGTCGATCTTGGCGAAGTCGTCGATGCCGATTTCGGGGGCGAGGGGCTCACCGCCCGGCGCCCGACCACCGTTGACTCCCGATGATGCGGTTTCCGCCACCGTCGTGGCGGCACCGGGAGCCGGCGTCGACGACGACGGATCCAGCTCGGCGACGGGTCCAGCGGCGGGGCCTTCGAAGAGCGCCTCGAGCACCTTGGGATCGACCCGCTGGATCAAGTGTTTGTATGCCGCAATAGTGTGGGCACCGAGGGGATGGTTCACGTCGGTCCAATTGAGCGGTGCGACCTGGAGGAAGGACTCCACGTCGGACGCGACACGCGGCATGACCGGCTTCAGGTACAGCGTGAGAAGCCTGAACGTCTCGATGCAGACGCTGCACACCTGCTGCAGTTCGGCATCACCTCCGTCGACCTTGGCGAGTTCCCACGGCTTGTGGCGCTCGACGTATTCGTTGACTCGGTCGGCGAGCGTCATGATCTCGCGGATGGCCTTGGAGAACTCTCGTCCCTCGTAGAGCGAGGCGATCGTGTCGCTCCCAGCCCGCAACTGCGCGACAAGAGTGCCGCCTTCGTCGCCGAGGTCCGCGGCGAGGACTCCGCCGAAGCGCTTGGCGATGAACCCGGCGGCGCGGCTGGCGATGTTCACGTACTTGCCGACGAGGTCGGAGTTGACCCGCTGGGTGAAGTCGTCGGGCGTGAACTCGACGTCTTCGACGCGGGCGGTGAGCTTGGCCGCCATGTAGTAGCGGAGCCATTCGGGATTGCAGCCGAGCTCGAGATACCGCAGGGGCGAAAGGCTGTTGCCACGGCTCTTCGACATCTTCTCGGCGTTGACCGTGATGAAGCCGTGGACGTAGACGTTGTTCGGCACCTTGCGTCCGGAGAAGCGGAGCATCGCCGGCCAGAACAACGTGTGGAAATAGACGATGTCCTTGCCGACGAAGTGGATCTGCTCCACGTCCGGATCGGCCAGGAATGCGGCCACATCGTCACCGCGCTTCGCGAACAGGTTGACGAGTGAGGCGAGATAGCCGACCGGCGCGTCGAGCCAGACGTAGAAGTACTTGTCGTCGGTGTCGGGGATGCGAATGCCGAAATACGGCGCGTCGCGGCTGATGTCCCAGTCGGCGAGTGCGACGCGGCCGTCGTCACCGGCGACGAACCACTCCTTGATCTTGTTGGCGACCTCGGGCTGGAGCCGACCCGGCGTGGCCATCCAGTCGAGAAGGAACTCGGTGCAGCGCGGGTCGGACAGGGTGAAGAACAGGTGGTTGCTCGACTTGAGCTCCGGTGTCGCGCCGGACAGAACCGAGTAGGGGTTCACCAGGTCGGTGGGCGAATAGACGGAACTGCACGACTCGCACGAATCGCCGTATTGATCGGGCGTGCCGCATTTCGGACACGTGCCCTTGATGTAGCGGTCGGGGAGGAACATGGCCTTGACCGGGTCGTAGAACTGCTCGACGCTTCGCTCGGTGATGAGGCCCTCGGCCTTGAGGCCCCGGTAGATGTCCTGTGCGAGCGCGTGATTCTCCGGGCCGTCGGTGGTGTGCCAGTTGTCGAAGCTGATGGAGAACCCGTCGAGGTACGCAGGGCGTCCGGCGGCAACCTCGGCCACGAACTCCTCGGG
>JANPDB010000231.1:0-3069 GCA_031431255.1 Acidimicrobiia bacterium
GGCTCCTACGTTGCCGCGATCGCCCCGTCGTCGCGCAACGTCGCCACCCTCACCGGATGGCTGGCCGAGCACGATCTCGCCCTCGATGATCTCCAGGCAGCACGGCGGCCGCTCGAGGACCTCTTCGTTCGGCTCACGCAGTCGGCGGCCGAAACAGAACGTGAACGAACAGCCCGTTCCGCCCGACGAAGCCGCAACCGGAAGACGACCACATGACGGACGGATCGATCGTGCCGGCGTCGCGTCCGCGGCGGCGCAGCCCACGGAGCGCGCAGACCAGGGCCGAGGTGCTGATGACGCTGCGGCGCGGCGAGTCACTCCTGCTCACGCTCGGCATCCCGGTAGGACTGCTGGTTTTCTTCTCCCTCGTCGACGTGCTCCCGACCGGGACCTCGAAGCCGGTCACGTTCCTCGCACCGGGCATCGTCGCCCTTGCGGTGATGTCGGCGGCGATGGTCGGTCTCGCCATCGCCACCGCCTTCGAGCGGCAGTACGGCGTCCTCAAACGGATCGGCACTACGCCACTCGGCCGCACCAATCTGCTCGTCGCCAAGATCACCGCCATCGTGGCCGTGGAGATCGTCCAGTTCCTGGTCCTGCTCCCGGTCGGCTTCGCATTGGGCTGGCGGCCGCCGGTGTCCGGCATCCTCCCGGCAGCTGCAGCCGTATTGCTCGGAACGTGCGCGTTCGCCGGGCTAGGACTCGCCATGGCCGGGGCACTCCGGGCCGAGGTCGTCCTGGCCGCTGCGAACGGCCTGTATCTCCTCCTGCTGCTCGTGAGCGGCATGATGATTCCCCTCACCGAGCTCCCCGGCCCGCTCCGCGCCGTGGCCCACGGTCTGCCCAGCAGTGCGCTCGCCGAGGTTCTCCGGGGGGCGCTCAGCACCACCGAGAACGCTTCGGGGGCGGAATGGGCGGTACTAGTGGGCTGGGCCGTTCTCGGCCCGGTGATCGCCGTACGGCTCTTCCGATGGGAATAAGCGACATGACCAACCGACTGAGCGCCCGTGCGTCCGACAGCGCGGCCCGAGGCCTGCCGGGAGCAGTGAGCCGGCGCACCGTTCTGGCCCTTCCGCTCATCATCGGTGCGGCGGCCTTCGGTTCCTGCTCTTCTTCCGGGAAGGACGGCGCGCCCGCTCCGGGGGCAACGGCGGGCAACGGCGGCCCCGACGAACTCTTCGCCGAGACCGCGTCCTTCGAGACGGTCATGGGCATCCCGCAACGGGTCATGGTCGGCCTGAGTACCCGCGACGGCAGGATCCTCCACGGCGGCACGGTCCTCTTCACGTTCCGCCCGGTGGTCGATCCACCGTTCCCGCTGGACGACATGACGTTCCTCGAGGCTTCCTTCCTGCCGGTGCCCCGCTCCACCGACCCGCCGTCAACTGCCACCATCGGCAACGCCAGTGACGGGATCGGCGTGTATCAGGTGCTCGACGTCACCTTTCCCACTCCCGGCTTCTGGACAATCACCGTGCAGGTTGCCCTCGATCCGCCTCAGCTGATCGAAACCGCCGTCGAAGTACTGGTCGCGGCGAAGGTCCCCGCGCCGGGCCAAGAAGCTCCGAAGACCGACAACCCGACGACACCCGGCGGCGACGTGACCCTGGAGTCGATCGACAGCCGGTCCGGTCCCGCTGGTCTCGCCGAGCTCGCCGACCCACTGCTGCACCGCGAGTCCCTCGCCTCGGTGCTGGCGGCTGGTCGACCGTGCGTGGTGATCGTCTCGACTCCTGCGTTCTGCATGTCGAAGTTCTGCGGGCCGCTCACCGACATCGTCAACGACCTCGCCGGCGAGGCGTCGGCCGCGAAGAGCGACGTCGGCTTCGTCCACCTGGAGGTCTGGCGGAACTTCGAGAAGAACGAGGTCAACCGGTTCGCCGCGGAGTGGATCCTGCCCGGCGGTGCCGAAGGGCGGGAGCCGTGGGTCTTCCTCGTCGACCGGCGCGGCCGCGTCGCCGAGCGCTGGGACAATCTCGTCGCCGAAGGCGATCTCCGCAGCGCCATCGCCTCGCTGTAGCCACGAGCGCGGCGAAGAAGGGGCTCAGCAGTAGCGCTTGAGTGTGGCGAACGGGTTGAGCTTGGCCCGGCCCTGCTGGATCTCGAAGTGCAGATGATCGGTGCCTCGGGCATTGCCAGAGTCACCGACGTAGCCGATCACCTCGCCTGCCCGCACGCTTCCTTCGGCGCCGTGGGCTGACAGATGCATGCCGACATAGGTGAATCCGTCGCTGGCCCGGAGGTTGAAGGTCAAACCGCCGCTGCCGCTCGAAGATCGCTTCAGCACGCCGGCGACCGGGGCGAGCACGGGGGTACCGCGCAGCGCCAGCAGGTCGGTCCCCTCGTGACGACGCCCGCCGGAGCGCGGCTGACCCCAGTCGTTGGTGAACTTCGCTGCCAGGACGGGGCACAGCCACTCGCCGGTCGGCTCCGACGCGGGTCCACCGGCGAGCGTCGGGACCATGGTGTCGGAGGGTGGGAGGGCGGCGGCGGCCTCGACCCGAACGGGTGCCGATTGCGTCCGCAAGCCCGATGCGTGCGACGGTGCTTCCGAAACGCCGACGACCGCCCCGACCAGTGCCGAAGCCACGGTGAAGCCCCGGAGGAGACGACTCACGCGGTGTCGTCTCATTCCCGACATCGGGGAAACCCTACTCCATAGGTTCCGCAAGAGGCTCCCACGGGCTTCCGGCCGGGGACGAGAGCTCACTCGGCACTCCACAAACGACCCGGCCACGGTGCGTTCAGTCGGTGCTGACCGATCCCGCTTCCCGGTCGAGCCGGGCGAACTCCTCCTCCACCTGACCCCACGTGAGGACGTCCGGATCAGCCAACTCCGCGTGCCCGCCGGAGCCCGTCGTGGCCGAAAGGCCGACCGCGCGACCGTCGACCGACATGCCGGCGATGCTCACCCGCGGCGAGCCGCCAACGGCCCGAACGTTGTCGTCGGCGCGACCCGCCTGCGAGTCACGCCACCACAGGATGAACAGGATGCCGATGAGGAGCCACAGGTAGGACCCGGCGCCGAGCTTCATGATGGCCGCGGCGATCTGCTGATCCTCGATGGGG
>JANPDB010000232.1:0-3420 GCA_031431255.1 Acidimicrobiia bacterium
GGGTGAGCTGTACTTACCCCCCGACCATCCGGTCATAAAGAAGTACTGCCCGTTGCGCAGCGCCCGGTCACGGAACATCAGGATCGATGTGCCCTTGAATCCGTATCCGTACTTATGAGTGTCGGCGGAGATGGTCGTGACCCCGGGGACGCGGAAATCGAAGGGAGGGATGTCGTAGCCGAGCATCTCACCGAACGGAAGGATGAAGCCGCCGAGGCAGCCGTCGACGTGGAGGCCGATACCGCGCTCGATGGCGAGGTCCGAAAGCTGGGCGATCGGATCGATGGTGCCGTAGCCGTAGTTCGACGCCGAGCCGATGATGGCAACCGTGTGGTCGTCGATCATCGACGCCATCGCGGCGAGGTCGACCTGCGTGGTGACCGGGTCGATCGGCGCGTGACGCATCTCGACGCCGAACAGGTGACACGCCTTGTCGAAGGCGGGATGGCCCGTCTCGGGCTTGATCACGTTGGGCATGCGGTTGCCCTTCGCATACGCCTCTTCGCGGTAGGCAAGCATTGCGTGCGCGATGCTTCCGGTACCGCCGCTGGTGACGAGACCGACCGGGTCGTGACCGCGTTCGGCCGCGGCCGAGCCGTGCATGAGGTCGAGGCCCATGGCGATGATCTCGCCTTCGAAGCGCGTGGCGCTCGGGGCGATGTCGCGCTGAAGGGCATTCACGTGGCCGTACATGCCAAAGGCTTTCGCCATGAACGCGTAGTGCTCCTTGTCACCGCAGTAGAACGATCCCGACGCCTTCCCCGGCTCCCACGAGCCGTCCTCCTCGGTCGCCATCTCGCGAAGTTCGTGGAGGATCGCCTCGTGGTCACGGCCTTCCGACGGAAGTCCGCGGACGACGGTGTAGCGATCGGCGTAAGGGAACTGCGGGTTCTTCTTCATGAGGACTCCATTCGAGACGTGGGTGAGAGGGCTATGGGTGAGAGGGCGCGTCGTGCGGGTGGAGGCGGGCCATCGGCTCCGCCAATCGGTCGTGAAGGTCACGGAACACGAGGATCCGTTCGTCGAAGAGTGCCGACGCGGCCGTCGGCTCGTACTGACGACGAATCGGCACGAGGGCTTCGAGGTCGCCGATCCCGATCCGGCCGATCGAGAGGAAGCCGAGCAACCCGGCGCCCCGGGCATTGGCGTGGCGCGGACCTTCGACCTGCTCGACGACACGGCCGAGCACGTCGGCCATCGTCTGCGCCCAAGTGTCGGACTGCGCCCCTCCACCGGCAAAGCGCAACATCGGGAACGACACGCCGAGCGTTGTCTCGACTTCGTCGGCCAGCCAGCGCATCTGCAGGGCAACACCCTCGAACACGGCCCGCAGCATGTGCAAGCGCGTCGTACCCATCGAGTACCCGATGAACGCGCCCCGGTGTCGTCCGTCTGCCTTCGGCGATGCCGATCCATGGAGCCACGGGAGGAACATGAGCCCCTCGGCTCCCGGCGCCACTCCTTCCACCGCCTTGGATACCCGATCGAACAGATCCTCCGGTCCGGTGTCGACCCAGTCGACCAAACCGTCGTCGGGCCGGACGATCTCGTTGAGGATCGTCTCCAGGACCTTGCCGCCCAACCCGGCTTCCGCCATGACGTAGTACCGGTCGTGCAGCGCGCTGGGCATGGTGGCGATGAACTTGGACGGCTCGACCACGCGGGTCGGGTGGTGTGCGGTCAGCACACCGGTGGTTCCCATCACCACCGTCCCCTGCCCCGGTTCGAGGGCACCTGTGCCAAGAGCTGCGGCCACGCTGTCGTTGGCACCGGCGACCACGACCACGTCGTGACGAACTCCGAGGTCGTCGGCGACAGTACGGAGGATGGTGCCGAGGACCGAGAGCGACGCCACCAGTTCCGGCAGTTTCGAACGATCGATTCCTGCCCGGGCGATCAGGTCATCCGACCACGAGGACGTGCCGACGACGCGGTTGTCGGTGAGGGCAAGCGGCATCGCACTGTTCCCCGTTGCCGCAAGACGTCCGCAGAACCTCGCGTTGAGATAGTCCATCGGCTCGAGATATGCCGCGGTGCGGGCGTGCATCTCCGGCTGGTCGTGCTGTACGTGGAGAAGATGGGCGAGCGCGGTGCTCGGATACAGACCGTGCACGTCGGCCCAGTGAGCCCGTACCGACACGCCGCCATCGGCCGCAGCCGCTCCCGTGACGGACGATGCTCCCGACGACAACGCGGAGGTGTAGCGCTTTCCGCGCCCGTCGAGCCACACGAACATCGGGCCAACCGGTTTGCCCGAGGCGTCGACAGGGATGATGGAGGACCACTGGCTTGTCGCGCATACGACGGCGACATCACGCGCGGCGGCGGGTCCCGCTTCCGCAAGGGCATGGCGGGCGGCGTTCATCACGGCTCTCCAGACCTGCTCGGCGTCCTGCTCGGCGACGGCGTTCGGCCCCAATCGGGTGGGGACGCCTTCAGTGCCGGACCCGAGGATCCGCCCGTCCTCGGCGACGACACTCACCTTCGCTGCGGTGGTTCCCAGATCGATGGCGAGGGCGTTCATCGGCGCCCGTTCGGAACGGGGGGCGTCGACTTGCGGCTCAGCTGTCCGCTGGGCTTGCGGGATCCGAGCGACGCAGAACCTGGATCGTCGTAGCGCTCAAGGTAGGCGCACACGGCAGCCTTGGTCTCCTCGACGATCCGTGGGTCCCCGGTCGGATCGAGCCTGAAGGCAAGGTCCAGACCCTTGTCGACGATACCGACAACCAAATGCATCGCCGTGTCGGGATCGACTCCTTTCAGGCGGAGTCCGGAACGCTCGAGCCGACCCAGCGCGACCCGTGCCTCGGCCAGATCGTGACTCGCATTCTCCTGGATCATCTGCGCGCTCTGGAATCGGGAGAACCACAGCACGCGGAATCCGGGGTCCGTGCGGTAGAAGCCGACGAGGGCATCGATCACTGCGCACAGACCGTCACGCCACGGTCGATCTGCATATTCCTCGTGCACCCGATCGGCGATCGGGGTGACATTGGCGATGGACCTCGCCATTACCGCCTCGAACACCGCTTCCCGGTTGGGGAAGAAGTCGTAGAGCCAACCGACAGACACACCGGCACGCGAGGCGATGAGCGCGGTCGTGATGGCGTCGGGGCCGATCTCGTCGATCAAGTCAGCGGCGGCGTCGAGAACGGCGGCAACCCGGGCCCGGCTTCGCTGCTGCGTCGGCACGCGTCGAGCCGCAGAGTCGTCAGACCCAATGACGGCAGGCAGCGCTGGAACGGGCATGGACATTTCCTCGAAGAGAAGTTATCTCGGGCGAGTGGAAACCCGAGTGGGATTCGGTTTAGTGTCCCACGAACGCCAACAAGGGAGCGCACGATGCTGAAGTCTTCACCGGTGAAGTCCTGGTCGGATCCGTCCGGTCGTCGTTCGGTCCGACGCACCCGAAGAGTCGGG
>JANPDB010000233.1:0-1934 GCA_031431255.1 Acidimicrobiia bacterium
AACACCACGCTCACGGTTCGCGCCCACCAGGCGAACTCGCACCAGGGTCGAGGGTGGGAGACCTTCACCGACGCAGTGATCGGTGCGGTGGCGGCGAAGCCCGAGCGGGTTGTGTTCGTCCTCTGGGGGGCGTCGGCCCGAAAAAAGAAGGCGCTCATTGCCGGTGCCGGCGGGGGCGGGGAGTGGAGCCACGCGGTCATCGAGTCGGCTCATCCTTCGCCGTTGTCGGCGCACAATGGTTTCCTGGGCAGCCGACCGTTCAGCCGGATCAACGCCAGCCTCCGTGAAGCGGGGCGGGAACCGATTGACTGGAGGCTGAGGCCGTGAGTTCGAGATGCTGCGCTACCCGGCGAGGAGAAGGGCCCCGACGGCCAACAGCGTGGCGAGGACCGCGAAGACTGGTGGCGGAATGGAGCGCCGCTGGGGCGCTGACACCGCAGCGATGCCGGCCACAGCGAGGGCGACGCCGAGCGAGAGCCACAGTCCGACCTTGACGCTCATGTCGGGACCGTCGCGCCATCGGAACGCGGTACCGGCGCTACGGAAGCCGACCGTGATGGTCAGCGCGCTGATCAACGTGGCGACGATGGCGACGAGGAGATCGCGCTCGCGTCGGACGGAAGCCGCTGCGAGCACGATCACCAGGAGGAGTCCGAACAGCGTCGATGCCAAACTCACATCGAGGGGGAGTCTGCGGTTCGGGAAATCCGTCCAACGTGCCGCTCCGGTCGAGCGCGCTCCGGTTGCGGAAGGGAGGAACTGTCCGACGATCAGCGCCACGGCTGCGATCGCACAGAGTGCGCGTCGAGGAGGGCTGATGTCGGTGAAGAGGAGGATCACGGCGGCGAGAACGGGGATGACCGTGCCTGGCAGGCCGAGCAACCCCACAGACTCCTGGGCGTCGAGGACACGGCCGCCGACCGTGAGGTAGCCCGTCCCGTTGTCGATGAGCGTGCGTACGATGCCGAGAGCGGCTGCCGATGCGGAGGCCAGGACGACGGCCACGACGGGCACCGATCGGCGCTCGCCCGTTGCGTCAGGCGACTCTCCCGTCACGTGGGATCCGGCGGTTGCGGATACCCCTCGGGCGGCCGGGTCTGCGGACAGGAGCGGTGGATCACTCGGAACTGCGGTCACGCAGCGTTCGGCTCGCCTGCTCGAGGACAGCCCGTTCGTCGTCGGTGAGGCTGTTGAGGCCGGTCGCGGCAACCTTGTCCAGGACACGGTCGACGTCGGCCTGGGAGAGCGGGCCGGTACGCGGGAGTCGGGGTGCGGAGTCGGCCGCATTCGTCGCAGTGCCGGTGCCCTTCTCGCCCCAGGGTCCGGTGACGACGGAACCGCCACCGTCGCGGCCCTTGCGGCCACGGCTCGCTTTCGGACCCTGCGCGCGCTTCCCCGCTGATGCCGGCCGCTTCGTCCGGTTGCTCGGCCCACCGAGGAGAGGTGGAATCGCCACGCGGGGCACCCACGGGACTTCCGAACCCCACCCGTAACCCCGGAGCAGGAGGAGCGCCGTGGCAATGGCGCCGATCATGACGAGCAGGAGCTCGGACTCGCGGTCACCGAGGTACTGGAGGACGTCGAGACCGACGTAGACCAGCGCGATCACCCACACCGGTATGCCGAAGAAGAACGGCATCCGCGGGTTCTCGGCGGCAAAGGCGCAGAAGACGGCAAGTACGACGAACCGCAGCCCGCCCACGGGGACGTTCACGGCGAGCGCCAGCGCAGTGGTGACGAGGCCGATGGTGACCAGGAACTTCGTGTAGCGGATCCGACCGAAGAGCCGCTCCACCTCGCGACCCGTGAACCAAAAGAACGCCAGGGTGAAGGCGGCCCCGATGTCGGGTCGGGTGGCGAACGGCCAGGTGATCAGCCGCCAGACCTCCCCGTCGGTGACCAGGGGACGGAACAGGATCAGCCGGAAGAAGAAC
>JANPDB010000234.1:0-2836 GCA_031431255.1 Acidimicrobiia bacterium
ATGGCGAGCGGAAGAGCGAAGAACGCGAACACCACGATGTTGCGCATGGAGAGCCAGAACAGCTTGTCGCGTGCGCCGAGGACCCAGTGCCCGCCGAACCAGTCGATGCGCATGAGGGTGGCGTACCCCTTCTTCAGCACCTCGGAGGCCGGCTGGGTCGCCGAGTCGACCGACGCGAAATCAAGACTGAAGATCTTCTGGTAATTGCCGATGCCGCTCCACTGAGGGGATGTGACACCCTTCCAGTTCGTGAGGCTTGCGTAGAGCGAGAACAGCAGCGGGCCGGCGAAGAACGTCAGGAAGCCAAGCGCGTTCGGCGAGAGGAACAGCAGACCGGTCAGCGAACGACGCTGCTCGTTGGTCATGCCGACGTGGTCGGTGACCGCGGGTGACCACACCGTTCGGGCGATCAGGAAACATCCGATCGCAAGTGCAAGGAGCAGGACGCGGTGGAGGTCGTCGATGCGCGTCAGCCCTTCGAAGAATGCTTGGGGAACACGCCAGACGAAGAAGAGGATGGCCGCGGAAAAAGCGGAGAGCATCGGGCCGGCCTTGACGAGCACCGGGGCGCCTGGGCGACCCGCCAGCCGCCCGTCCCGAGCGAGGCCGCGCATCCAGAACCCGGCGACGATGGCCAACAGAAACGGAACACCCCGGCCGAAGATGCCTGCCCACGCGTCGATGCCGTCGACCGCACCGAGGTCATTCAAGAAGATCGCGAAGGCAAAGATCCCCACGATTGTCGATACGGCGAGCGATGCCGTGACTCCGCGCCGTCGAGTCGTCGCCAGGCCATGGGCGCCGAGCAGACCTCCCGCAGCGACAAGGAGACCAACGATGGCGATACCGGTCTTTGCGGCCGCCGAACGATCGCTCGACACCCCTGCGATCAGCGCGACTACACCGAGAACACCGAGCGCTCCAGAGCCCGCTGCGGCGGGTAGCAGGACTGCGGGTCGGCGCGTGCCACCGAGGGCAACGGTCATAGGTGAACTCCCCTTCACTGCGAATGTGGTTGGTGCTTCGACGCAGCATCACCGCACAACTTCGGGCCCGTCGTACGTGGCCCGGCAACGACGCGAACGAACTGCGGGTGTGAACCTATCGGGCGGCTCGGCGACGTGCCGATCGAACCGACAGGGTTGAGAACGTGCCACAACGGGCGAGCTGCGTTCTCGTTGCAGAGACAGCAAGCCCCGGCGTCGATGCGCTTTTGAACAAACGCAACGAGCCGGGGCTTGCCGGTCGGACTCTTACGAATCCGGATACTTCAGAACGGCGTCAGTCTCAGGCCGTGAACGCGGCGGAGTTGATCTCGCCGGCCTTGCCCTTGAAGTCGTCGAGCGTCGACGTGCCCTTCATGACCCCTTCGACGAGCGGACCGGCCGCTCCGTCGAACTTCGGCCACGAACCGGCCCACAGCGGGCCTTCAGCGGTCGGCTTGTTGGCCGGGTCGATACCGTCGAGGAACGCCTGGTTGTTGGCCGGCGGGCTGTAGCTGAGGAACGCCTTCTTGGCCTCGTCGGAGACGCGGCTCGGGATGTTGGCGCCGAGCTCGGCAATCTTCGCCTGGATGTCGGCGCGGGTCAGCGCACGGATGAGCTTCCATGCGCCTTCACGGTTGGCCGTCTTGGCGTTGACTGCATACGAACCCCAGAACAGCCAGTTGCCCGAGGTGCCCGACGGGCCCTTCGGCAGGCCGACGACGTCCCAGTTGAACTTGACGTTCGCGCGGGCGCCGGGGGTCGCCCAGCGGCCGTTCTGGAACATGCCGACGTTGCCGGCGTTGAATACCGGCTCCGGATCCTCGCCGTAGGGCACCGCGACCTTGAGGTCGTTGTAGATGGTGCGGGCGAACTCGAGACCCTTGAGGGCTTCGGGGGTGTCGAGCGCCTGGCCGGTGCGGTCAGCGTTGAAGAAGCTTCCGCCCGAGGCGTTGATCCACACGCCGTAGGGGCCCCACCATGCGCTGGCGCCGTAGCCGAACTTTCCGCCGCCGAGGGCGGTGATCTTCTTCGCGACTGCGAGGAACGCGTCCCAGTCCCACTTGCCGGCCTTCTCGAGCTCACGGGGATCATCGGCGCCTGCCTCTTTGATGAGGTCCATGTTGAGATAGAGCGCGAACGTTGAAACGTCGCGGGGAAGGCCCCACAGCGCCTTGCCGGTGGCCTTGGCCGCCGGGTCGTAGGTGAGGTGGAACATCGGGCCTTCGTAGAAGTCCGAATCCTTGTAGTCCGTGTCGGCGTCGGCCAGGTCGCGGAGGTTCGAGGTGAGACCATTCACGCCGAAGTCGGCGGTGTCGGTGCCCGGGATCCAGAACACGTCGGGGGCGGTGCCACCGGCGATCTCGGTCTTGAGCTGGTCCTGATACGGCGAGCCTTCCGAGCCACCCTTGGAGTATTCGAGGGTGAAGTCGGCGAACTCCGGCTGGAGCAGGTCGCTGATCGACTTGTAGAGGTTCGCTTCGGCGTCGTTGTCCGGGCGGGTGCGCCACACGAGCTTGGGCTTGTCGCCGCCGGCCGCTGCTGCCTCGGTCTCCGCGGCAGCAGCTTCGGTCGCCGCTGCTTCCGTGGCTGCTGCTTCCGTCTCGGCTACTGCGGCTTCGGTCTCTGCCGCTGCGGTCGTGTCGGCGCTGTCGCTGCTGCATGCCGCGAGAATCGCTCCCATGGCCGGGGCCGCGAGGCCGAGCACGGCACCGCGCTTGAGGATGTCACGGCGGGAAAGACCCTTGGTCTTTGCCTCGTCGAGAAGTTGCTGCTCTGGTGATGTCGGCTCGAAAGCCATAAGAAGTTCTCCCCTTCTTGGTCGGTTCGTAAGGCGCAGCCCGGCGAGCGCC
>JANPDB010000235.1:0-2398 GCA_031431255.1 Acidimicrobiia bacterium
AGAGCCTCCGGGTGGCTCGAACAGCACCGAAGCGCCGCCCCGCCGGACTACGGCGCCATCTGCCCTCCGGATCTGATCGAACGAGGTCTGCAGTGGCAGCGGCTGCTCTTCGCCGAAGGGTTCGCCGGGATCGATTGGCCCCTCGAGTTCGGCGGTCTCGGCCTCACCCCCACCCACCGCGGTGCGTGGGTCCGGGCCTGCGCCCTCGCCGGAGTTCCCCCCTTCCTCAACATGGTCGGCACCGTCCTCGCCGGCGGCTCGACGATGCTCTTCGGCACCGAGGAACAGAAGTCGGAGCATCTTCGACCGATCCTGGCGGCTCAACACACCTGGTGTCAGCTCTTCTCCGAACCGGGCGCCGGATCCGACCTTGCCAGTCTCTCCACGAAGGCGGAACTCGACGGTGACGAGTGGGTCATCACCGGGCAGAAGGTTTGGTGTTCGGGCGGTCGCTACTCCGACCGCGGGATCCTCCTCGCCCGCACCGACCCCAACGCGTCGAAGCACAAGGGGATCTCGTTCTTCCTCTTCGACATGACGCGCCCCGGGGTCGATGTCCGGGCGCTCCGCCAGATGACGGGCGAGGCAGAGTTCGACGAGGTGTTCCTCGACGAGGTCCGCATACCGCAGACGGCTCTGCTCGGCCCGTTGCACGGCGGCTGGAACGTCGCCATGGCCACCCTCACCAACGAACGGGGTTCGATCGGCTCGGCTGCCATCAGCCTGTCGCGTCGCATGGACAAGCTGGCAGAGACGCTTCGCCGAGAAGCCGGTGACGATGTCGACGGGGCAACCCGCGACTCCCTTGTCGAGATTCTCACCCGCGGGCGGGTCCTGGCCATGCTCGGCGCCCGTCAGGGACCGGTGGCATCGACAGCGGCGTCGCTGGGCAAGTTGGGGATCACCGAGCTGATGTTCGCGTCGGCGGAGGCTCGCACCTCGCTGGCAGGAGCCCAGGCCATGCTGCAGGACAACGAAGCGGCGAGATCGCTCGTGGCCGCGCCCGGGGCGAGAATCGCCGGCGGATCGAGCCAGATCCAGCGCAACCTCATCGGCGAGCGTCTTCTCGGCCTTCCGGCCGAACCACGACCGTCCTGAGCTGAGCACGTCCCTTCGGACGAACAACGCGTCTCAAGGTCGGGCGGCAATAGGTCGATGGACCTATCCGTGACGTCGACATCTTTCGGATCACGCCTCGGGGAGATCGCGTTGTCGCACCATCTCCCGCACGAACACGACCGCTGCGTCGTGATCGGCCGGCGACACGTGTGCCGTCGATGCCTTGTCCTCTATCCGATCGCCTTCGCCGTGATGTTCCTCACACTCGGCTCGTTCGGCTGGCCCGAGAGACTCGACGCCGTCTTGCTTCTGCTCCTGCCCGTTCCCGTTGCGATCGAATACATCGCCGAGCAACTCGGCGCCGTCCGCTATCACGCCCGCCGTCAGGTGCTTCTCACGATGATCGCCGCTCCCGCTCTCGGCACCGGGCTGGCCCGCCACATCGTCTCGCCGTTCGAGACCTGGTTCGTGGTGATGGTCGGTGTGCACGGAGGGGCGTGCGGCGTCGCCCACCTGATCGCATCTTCGCGGACGGAACGGGCAGAGCGGCACTCGCGGGCCCGCGAGGCGGAGGCCGATCCGGTCCTGGAGGGCTTTGCCTCAGCCGAGGAGTTCCGTAAGTATCTCGACGCCCGCGCCGCATCCTGAGCGACGGCGGTCAGCGGTCCGTCATCCTGACGGCAGCTCTCCAGTTTCGAGCAACCGAACGAACGCTGCTTCATCGAGCGTCGGAACGCCGAGCTCGCCTGCCTTGGTCACCTTCGCCGCCCCCGGTTCGTCGCCGATGACGACGGCGGTGGTCTTCTTCGAGACGCTCCCGGGCGACTTCCCGCCGCGCGACGTGATCGCCTCCTCGGCCCCATCGCGGGTGAAACCCACCAGCGAGCCGGTCACGACGATCGACATCCCGACGAGGTTCTGGGCGAGCGCGGGCGGTGGGGGGCCGGAGAAGTTGACGCCGGCCGACCGGAGCCGTTCAACGACTGTGAGGTTCGCTTCGTTGTCGAACCACTCGGCGACGGAGTGGGCGATCACCGCGCCAACGCCGTCGACCGCGGCGATCTCCTCGGCAGACGCCTGTGCCAGGGCATCGAGCGAGCCGAAGGCCTTGGCCAGGACGTGACCCATCGTCCCGCCGACGTGGCGGATGTTCAGACCGACGAGGAGGTTGCCGAGCGGACGAGACTTGGACCCCTCGATCGCATCGAGAAGGTTCTGGACGGAGACACCGCCGAAGCCTTCGATCCGACGGAGCTCGTCGACCCGACCGGCGAGCGAATAGATGTCGGCGACGTCGTTGATGAGCTTGGCGTCGAGGAGGGTCAACACCGTCTTCTCG
>JANPDB010000236.1:0-3588 GCA_031431255.1 Acidimicrobiia bacterium
CCGCGGGCCCGGGGAGTCGTCGGCCAACACGGTGTCGGCGGCCGCGGTCTCGGCGGGCCTGTTCTGGCTGGCCACCCTGTTCGCCGCGCTGCTCGCCGTCCAGCGGTCCTCAGCCCTCGAACAGGCCGATGGCGGACGCGACGGTCTCCGACTCTCGGGCATGGATCCCGCTGGCATCTTCCTGGGCAAGTCCGCCGCAGTGTTCGTCCAGCTGGCTGTGCTGGAAGTCCTGCTCGCCATCGGTGTGGTGCTGCTCTTCGACGCCACCCTTCGCAACCCGCTCCTCTTGGCGGCGACGGCCATACCGGCAACGATCGTCCTTGCCACCACGGGAACGATCTACGCAACGCTCACCGGTGGTCAGCGATCGCGGGACACACTCGTCCCCCTCCTCGAGTTTCCGCTGGTGGCCCCCATCCTTCTTGCCGCCTCACAGGCGACGCGTGCCGCGCTCGACGACCGCAGCATCGACGGCTGGCCGTGGGTCCGCCTTCTCGTAGTCGCCGCATTGGCATTCTCTGCTCTGGGTGTCCTGCTGTTCGACGCCGTTCTCGAAGACCTGTGACCTGGGGAAGACTGGGACCGTGATGAATTCACAGATCGCCGCTCGCGTGTGCGCGGTGCTGGGAGCGGTGGTGCTCGGCGTAGTCGTGGTGCTCGGTCTCTTCGTGACCGGACCCGACGTCGTCCAGGGCGAATACGTCCGCATGATCTACCTCCACCCGGCCACCGCCTGGACCGCATACAGCGGGGTGGGGGTCGCGGCATTCGCCAGCGTCGCATGGCTGCGCACCCGAAAGATGTCGTGGGACCACCTTGCCGGCGCCGGAATCGAGATCTCCGCAATCTTCACCTTCCTGGCACTCGTCACCGGTTCGATCTGGGGTCGGCCGACGTGGAACTCGTGGTGGCAGTGGGATCCACGGATCACCTCGACCACCCTCCTGTTCTTCCTTTCGCTAGGCGCACTTACGGTTCGTCGGCTCGATGGCACCGTTGAGCAGAGGGCGCGCCGCTCCGCGGTCGTTGTTCTCCTGGCCGCCGTCAACGTGCCGATCGTCCACTTCTCCGTCGACTGGTGGCGCTCACTGCACCAGGGTCGCACGCTCGCCCGTGTCGATCGAACGATCTCTGGCCTGCAACTGTCGACAATGTTGCTGTCCATCGTCGGGTTCACGCTCGTGTTCAGCGCGCTCTTGATCGTCCGTGCCCGTACGAATCGGTGGGAGGACGAAGCCGCACAGGGAGGACTTGGTGAGGCGGTGTCCCTGCGACGGGCCGAAGCAACGAGTGGTCCGGCAACATCACCGCAGCCCGGGACGGTCTGAGCATGGGATACGTGGCCGCCGGCTACATCGCCGTGTTCGGAACCCTGGGCGTCTACACGAGTTGGGCCCTGATCAAGTCCCGGCGAGCGGCCGCTCAGGTCCTCGCCGCGCAACGCGCCCGGGGTGACGAGCGGTGAACGAACCAGGACGCGACCCGGCAAAGGGTTGGACCGACGACGAGAGCATCGACGCGCAGCCGATCGACGGATCGACGCGGGACGAGCATCGCCCGGCCGAGGTCGGGGTCGGCGGTCGTGTCGTAATGCTCACCACCCGGACCGGCAACAACCGACGCGTGCTCGCCTTCGCCGCAGTACTCCTCGCCGCCATCGGCTTTCTCGTGGTGAAGGGTCTGGGCACCGCATCGACCTACTTCCGGACGGCCGACGAAGCCGTCGCGCAGGTCGACACACTCGGCGACCGTCGATTCCGGATCGAAGGTGTCGTCGTCGATGGCTCGGTGCGTGCCGTCGATGGGTCGGTGGAGTTCCTGATCGAAGGAAACGGCAAGCAGGTCGCCGTTCGGCACGACGGCGATCCGCCCGAGTTGTTCCGGCCGAACCTCGCCGTGGTTCTCGAAGGACGTTTTGCACCGGATCAAGCGTCTCGGCCCAAGGGCACCGCGCCAAAGTTCCTTTCGGATCACCTGATGGTGAAGCACGACGAGAACTACATCGAGAAGAACTCCGGTCGTGTGAAGGACTACGTCGGCAAGTCGACATGATGCACCCGCGCAACACGTTCACAGCCGCTTCACGGCGAGAAGCTGTAGTGAAGCCATGAAGGCCGACCTCGGCAGCGTCGGTGTCACGGCCGCATTCGCAGCATCGTTGCTCGGATGTGTGTTTCTGGTCTTCGGGCTCGTCCGTCGACGACCCGTGATCGTGGCTTCCGGCCACCGTTTCGTGCCGATCGTGATCGGGGGCGCGGTGCTCGCCGTCGGCTCGATGCAATGGGCGCTGGTCAGCCGCGACTACTCACTCGCCTACGTCGTCAACAACAACGCCCGCTCCACGCCCTTGTTGTACACCGTCGCCGGCATGTGGGGCGCGTTGGAAGGCTCGATCCTGCTGTGGGGGCTGATCCTCGCCGGACTGACGTTCGCGGTGCACCGCAAGTACCGCGACCGTCGAACCGACCCTCTGGTCGGATGGGCGACCGCGGTGATGCTCGGCACCTGCACCTTCTTCTTTGCGCTCATGGTCGGCCCGGCGAATCCGTTCACGAAGCTGCTCATCCCGGCGGCGGATGGGCGCGGGCCCAATCCGCTCCTCGCCAACCACCCGTTGATGGCGATCCATCCACCGATCCTGTACCTCGGCTACGTCGGCTTCACCGTCCCGTTCGCCTTCGCCGTGGCCGCCATGGTCACCGGGCGACTCGGCGAAGGCTGGCTCGTCGAGACGCGACGGTGGACACTCATCGCCTGGGGAGCCCTCACGATCGGCATCGGGCTCGGCGCAT
Organism: Acidimicrobiia bacterium; assembly: GCA_031431255.1. Lineage (GTDB taxonomy): Bacteria > Actinomycetota > Acidimicrobiia > Acidimicrobiales > JANYDT01 > JANLQX01. Next base: position 2,793 of record JANPDB010000236.1, read on the forward strand.
GGTGGAGCTACGAGGTGCTCGGGTGGGGCGGCTATTGGGGCTGGGATGCGGTGGAGAACGCGTCGCTGCTGCCATGGATCACCGGCACCGCCTACCTCCACTCCGTCATGGTCCAGGAACGGCGCGGCCTGCTCCGAGTATGGAATCTGTCGCTCCTGTGCGCCACCTTCTGCCTCACCATCCTCGGCACGTTCCTGACGCGCTCCGGCGTGATCTCCTCGGTCCACGCGTTCTCGAACTCGCAGATCGGCCCGTGGATCCTTTCCTTCTTCGGGATCTGCGTCGCCATCACGCTCGGCCTCATCTTCTGGCGCGGCGATCGTCTTCGCTCCACCGGGACCATCGATTCGCCGCTCTCGCGTGAAGGCGCGTTCCTCGCCAACAACGTGGTGTTCGCGGCGTTCGCCTTCGTAGTTTTGCTCGGAACAATCTTCCCGCTGCTCGTCGAGGCATGGAACAACGAACGCCTCTCCGTCGGTGCTCCCTACTTCGACGCGCTGACCATGCCGATCGGCATCGCGCTGCTGTTCCTCATGGCCGTCGCACCCGTCCTACCGTGGCGCAAGACGACCGGTGAGGTGCTCGCCACCCGGCTTCGATGGCCATTGGCGTTCGGGCTCGCGGTTCTGGTGCTGTGCGTGGTGTTCGGACTGCGCGGGATCGACACACTCCTGGCGCTGTTCCTCGGTGCGTTCGCCGGCGGCTCGGCAGTCCGCCAACTCGTCCTCGCCACGAGAGCGGCACGATTGCGGGGCGACTCGCGCCTGCGCGGTGTGCTCGGACGGGCCAACGGCGG
>JANPDB010000237.1:0-15888 GCA_031431255.1 Acidimicrobiia bacterium
GACCGACAACTTCCTCGACATCACGCACTTCCCGTTCGTGCACGTCGGCACGTTCGGTCGGTCCCAGGACACCCGAGTGCCCAAGCTCGATCTCGTCGAACTCGACAGCGGATGGTTCGGCTACGCCTACGAGATCACCGCGAACAACGACGCCCTCGGTTCACTCGCCAGCGGGCAGGTCGAGTCGGTGGTCGAGCGGGCGATGAGCTCGGGCTTCCATCTGCCCTTCGATGTTCGGTCGACGATCCGCTACGCCAACGGTCTCGAGCACATCCTGTTGCTGCTCTCCACTCCGATCGACGACGTCACGTCGTACTTCACCTTCGTCGTGTGGCGCAACGACGACTTCGCCGCACCGGCCGACGAGATCATCCGGTTCGACCTCGCGATCGGGGCCGAGGACAAGCGCATGTTGGAGATGCTGGGTGGTGTGCTCCCGCTCGACCAGACCACGCTCGTGAGCGTGCAGGCCGACAAGTGCGGCGTGGAGTGGCGGCGGCGCCTGGTCGAGATGATGGACACTCCCGGAGTTGGTGCCTTCAGTCGCCCGCTCCCAGAGCGACTGAACGCACCATCTCTCGGCTAGGCGAGTGAAGCGAGAACGGCGTTGCGAACATCGCGTCCGGCATCGTCGCTGAGCTGGTGACCGTTGCGGTCGAGGACGTAGAAGACGTCGACAACCTCGTGGCCGAGCGTCTGCACCAGCGCCGCTTGAATGTTCAGCCCGAGCGAAGCCAGTGTTGTCGCCACCCGGTACAGCACGCCCACGCTGTCGGGCGCACGCACCTCGATCAGCGTTGCATGCGCGCTCGCGTGTTGGTCGATGAGGACATCGGCGGGGGCTGCGGGCGCGGCGCTCACCCTTCTCGCTGCGCCGGCGTAAACCCGGGCCCGCTCGATGAGGCGCTCGTGCAGGTCGATCTCGCCGGCGAGTGCGCCTCGCAGATCGGCTTCGATCCGTGCCCATGGCGGATCACCGCCGAGGCGTCGTTCGATGCGGAACTCCTCGACGGCTACTCCATCATCGGAACTCCAGCCCTTTGCCGAGAGCACCTCGACGCCGTGCACGGCCAACGCTCCGGCCACCGTCGCCAACAGACCCGTCCGGTCGGACGCCGCCACCACGCACGTCGCAGAGCCGGGGACGAAACGCAAAGCGCCGTCGACCCGGACCTCGTCGAGGAGCAGGTGGTGCTCCGCCGTAGGGAACGCATCGAGCGAAGGAGGGAGTGACTCGCCCAGCATGTGGGCGCGCGTAGTGCGGACGAGCTGCTGGATCAGACCCCCTTTCCACTCGCTCCATGCCGATGGCCCCGTGGCCCGGCTGTCGGCTTCGGTCAGGGCGGCAAGGAGTTCGAGGACCTCGATGCGGCCCACGGCACGCGCCATCATCTCGATCGTCGCCGGATCGGACAGGTCGCGCCGGGTGGCGGTTTCTGGGACCGTCAGGTGGTGCTCGACCATCGAGACCAACACCTCCACGTCGTCTGGGGGGTAGCCCATCCGCGCGCCGATGTCGCGGACGAGTTCCATCCCGACAATGGTGTGGTCCCCGGGGTAGCCCTTGCCGATGTCGTGGAGCAAGGCTCCGACGAGGAGGAGATCTGGGCGGTGCACCCGTCGGACCAGCGCGGCAGCTTGTACCGCGGCCTCACAGAGATGACGGTCAACGGTGTAGCGGTGGTACGCGTTCCTCTGCGGTTTGCAGCGCACCGCCGACCACTCGGGAAGCACACGTTCGAGCAGGCGGAACCGATCCAATGCCTCGAGCACACGGATGGCGCTCTGTCCCGCGCCGAGAAGGCTGACGAAGTGCTGCCGTGCATCGTCGGGCCACGGGCCGCTCAGCGGCTCGACGTCGGCGACGAGACGCTCCAAGGTCTCCGAGTCGATGGTGGCGTCGGAGTGGGCGGCGATCGCTCCCAGGCGGAGCAATGACACGGCGTCGAGCTTCGTGCCGGTGCGGTCGCGGACGCGATCGCCGATCATCTCGACATGTGCGCCGAGCGTGAAGCGCTTCGGCTTGCCGCCGCGCCGGCCGCGAGTCGCCCATCGCTCCCAGAAGCGCTCGGCAACCCACTGCACCTCTCGACCCGCCGACGACACGCACTGCATCAATTCGTCGTCGGAGATGCCGAAGCGTTGCGCGGTGGCCAGTTGATCTTGTAGGAGGAGCCGGTCTCCCGGTCGACGAGTGGCGGCATGCAGGGCCGTCCGCACGTCGAGCAGCGTTCGGAGGTGCTCATCCAGGGTCGACCGTGGAACCTCGAGAAACGTCTCGAGTCCGTCGATCTCGGCCGCGATCATCCAGTCGATCGCATGGATGTCACGGAGCCCGCCGATACCCTCCTTCAGCTCAGGCTCGAGGAGGAAGGCCACTTCGCCTTGTCGCCGATGTCGGTCTGCGACCGAAGCTGCGAGTGCGCCGACCCACTTCTCGCCGTTGTCTTTCCATGCTCGCATGCATCGTGTGCGCGCCTGCTCGGTGGCTGCTGCATCCCCGTTGATGTGGCGAATGGAGAGCATCGATGTGGCCGTCTCCAGGTCGCGTCGCACCGACGCCTGAAGCGTCTTCGGGGAATGCGTGAGTGGACTCAGCTTCCAGCCGGCGTCCCACAGCGAATACCAGCATTGCGATGCCACGGCCGCAACGGTTGCCTCGGGAGCGCTGTCCGGATGAAGGAGAACGACATCGATGTCGGAGAACGGACAGAGCTCGCGCTTCGCGGTTCCGGCAAGCGTGGCGAGCGCCCAGCCGGAGGTGAGGTGTTCGTTGGCGAGGGCGGCGAGTGTCGATTCGGCGAGCGCGGCCAACGAGGCACGCTGGGTCGACGGGGTGGTGTTCGTGTCGTTGATGACCGACAGCCGGGCGGCGGTGCCGGCCTCGCTGCCCATGTCAGATCGCGTCGGTTCCGCGTTCGCCGGTTCGGATGCGGATGACGTTCTCCAGAGCGGTGACCCAGATCTTGCCGTCGCCGATCTTGTCGGTGCGCGCCGCACTCACGATCGCTTCGATGATGGGCTCGACCTCGTCGTCGGTGGCGAGGACCTCGATACGAATCTTCGGCACGAAGTCGATCGTGTATTCCTGCCCGCGGTACACCTCGGTGTGACCTCGCTGGCGTCCGAATCCCTGCACCTCGGTGACGGTCATGCCATGCACGCCGACCGCTTGGAGCGCGGCCTTCACGTCATCGAGCTTGAACGGTTTGACGGTGGCGGTGACGAGCTTCATGAATCAGATCCTTCCGGAGAACGAATACGCGGTCTCCTGGTGTTCGGCGAGGTCGAGCCCCTCGACCTCGGCCTCTTCCGACACCCGGAGGCCGATGGTCTTGTGGATCGCCATGGCGATGATGAACGAGAACGTGCCCGACCACGCCAACGTGGCACCCGACGCGATCAACTGGTTCACCAATAGTTTCGCTCCGCCCCCGTTGAACAGACCATCGGCACCAAGGGCGTTGACGCTCTTGGTCGCGAAGAACCCGAGAAGCAGCGAACCGACGAGTCCTCCGATGAGATGGACACCGATCACGTCAAGGGCGTCGTCGAGCTTCAGGATCGACTTCAGCTTGAGGCCGAGGAAGCAGACGATGCCGGCGATGGCGCCGATCGCCATGGCGCTCATGGTGTTGACAAAACCGGCGCACGGGGTGATCGCCACGAGTCCGGCAACCGCGCCCGACGCAGCGCCAAGGGTGGTCGCATGTCCTCCCTTTATCCGTTCGGCGACGAGCCACGTGCACATCGCGGCTGCCGCGGCGATGTGGGTGTTCATGAAGGCCTGGGCGGCGAGATCGTTGGCCCCGAGGGCCGATCCGGCGTTGAAGCCGAACCAGCCGAACCACAAGATGCCAGTACCGAGAAGTGTGAGCGGCAGTGAGTGTGGCGGCATCGGCTCTCGACCGTGACCTCGGCGGTTGCCGACGATCTTGACCAGGACGAGGGCGGCGATACCGGCGTTGATGTGGACAACGGCGCCGCCGGCGAAGTCGAGGGCGCCACGCTTGAACAGCCAGCCGGTCGGACTGAAGACCCAATGGGCGATCGGGGCATAGACGATGACGAGCCACAGCGAGATGAACAAGGCGTAGGCGCCGAACTTCAATCGGTCGGCAGTGGCGCCGGTGATGAGGGCCGGCGTGATGATGGCGAACATCATCTGGTAGGCGACGAACAGGAGAGGTGGGATGACCAGCGCGAAGTCGCCGGTGTAGCCGGGGAGGCCCTTGGCGACGTCGGCGAGTCCGAGGAAGTCAAGGTTGCCGATGAACCCACCCCCGTCGCCGAACGCCAGGGAGAAGCCGATGAGCACCCACAGGACGCTGATGATGCCCATGGCGAAGAAGTTCTGCATGAGCATGCCGAGCACGTGACGGGCTCGGACCATGCCGCCGTAGAAGAACGCCAGTCCCGGTGTCATGAACAGGACGAGAGCGGCAGAAACCAGCACCCAGGCGGTGCTTCCGGCGTCGATGGCGGCGAGCATATGGAAAGAACCTCAGTGCGGACGTGGTTCGGTGATGGCGTCCGCCGAAGTGTCAGGTTGCCCGATCATCGTTTCGTGATTGTGTGTTGTTTGTTTCGGGAAGATGAACGACGCGTCGCCGGGTCCCGTCCGAACCGTCGGCCGTCATGGATGGTCGACCGGAAAGCGCTCGTGGGGTGCCATCGTTCAACGGAAGCGAACGCCTTGGCGGCCGAGTTCGGCGTGCACGCCTGACATGGCGATCGTGTCGAGATCATTTCCGTCGTGTACAGCCCGCGCCGCGGCGATCCCTGCGCCCTGACCCGCCACGGCACAGCAGGCCATGTTCCGGGTGGCGGCATGGGCGATCCGGTCGCCGCCGATGGCCCGACCGGTGACAAGGAGCCCTTTCACGGCCTTCGGGAGCATCGACCGATACGGCACATGCATATAGCGGCCGGTCGTCGGCAGGACGAGGACGCCGTAGCCGTCGATGAACTCGGGATAGATACCGATGGAGTCGCCGAAGCGCGCTTCGTTGCGCACGTCGTGCTCGGTCATGTTGTAGGCGGCGTTGATCTTGCGGGTGTCGCGGATCCCGATGGTCATGCCGAAGTTCCGTAAGCGCGCATTTGAACACCCCGGCGTGTAGCGGCGGAGTGCCTCGATGGCGTGCATGGCCTGACGGCGTCCGTCGATCTCGAATCGGGTCATGCTGTCCGGATCGGTGCCGTCGCATCCCGCGAGGTGGACGAGGTTCATGTAGGTGAGTTCGCCGCTGTCGTGCATCGCCCCCCACGTCCCACCGATCGTGGTGAGCTCAGGCGGGATGACGCCGTCGGCGATCGCCTGGGCAAAAGGCTTGCCGAGGAATGGGGAGAACATCGCGTCCTCCTTGCCGGAGGTCTCGATCTCCCACTCGCCAGTGGACCAGTCGCCGTACGTCTGGGGATCGGCGCGGACTCCTTCGAGGAACGCCCGCTTGTCGACGCCGGCCAGGTGGAACATCACCGAGGCTGCCTGCATGTGCTCGACCGGCGTCTTCACCGTCGGCGCGCCCGCCCGGTAGGCGATGTCGGCATCCCCGGTGGCATCGATGACGATCGTCCCGAGAATGGCTTCGCGGCCGGCCTTGGATTCCGTGATCACCCCGATGATCCGGTCGCCGTCCATGACCGGGGCGACGACCTGGCGATGCAACATCGGGTGGACACCGGCTTCCTCCACGAGACGATCGGCGACGAGCTTGAAGCCTTCAGCGTCGATCTCGTGGGAGAGCGACTGACTCTCGGGGACGGCCGCGCCCATGGCCTTCGCCCGCTCCTCGAACTCCCAACCGATCCCGCCGGCCTCGACGGTCTTCTCGTGCCGATACCAGGCGAAGCCCTCGACGCCCACCGCGGTGATGTTGCCGCCGAAGCAGCCGAAGCGCTCGACAAGCGTGACGTCAACGCCGCTCCGGGCTGCCGCGAGGGCCGCCGCCAATCCACCGGGGCCCGACCCGATGACGAGCACGTCGGTGCGATGAATGACGTCGACGTGGCGCGCCGGCTCGAAGATGGTGGTGCGTACGGACGGCATGGGTCCTTCCTGGGGGACGCGAACTGAGGTCGAGACTGTCTCAGAACTTCAATGCGCTCAGATCAGGATGCCACTCCCGGCTCCTGCGCAGTGCATCGTGCCACTGGGACCGGAAGCCCCGCGCCCGGGCGGATGGCTCCACGACCCGTGTCGGTGCCCACATCGACGCGATGTCGGTCCAGCTCCACGTCCCCGTGCCGACGCCCGCGAGGTACCCGGCCCCGAGGGCGGTCGCCTCCAGCACGGGCGACACCTCTACGGGCAGAGAGGTCGCGTCGGCGAGTGCCTGCACGAACACCTTGTTCGCGCTCATCCCGCCGTCGACACGAAGCGATGCGACCCGCCGGTGCGCGTCCGATTCGGCTGCCTCCAGAAGATCCGCGCCGCGATTGGCGACACCCTCGAGAACGGCGCGCACGATCTCCGGACGGCCCGTGCCGCGGGTGAGGCCGACCAACGTGCCCCTCGCGCCGTAGTCCCACTCCGGTGTGCCGAGCCCGAGGAGCGCCGGGACGAACACCACGCCGCCCGTGTGCTCACACGTCTGGGCTATCGCCTCAGACTCGGCCGGTGACGAAAGGATGTTCAGATCCTCGCAGAGCCACGACACGCAGGAGCCTGCGGCAAGGTCGATGGCCTCGAGTCCGAAGGTCGTGGTGTTGGCCTCGGACCAGGTGACGATGGGGAATGTGCCACCGATGCTGCGAGCGAGCTCCGCCGGACGGGTGGGGCCGAGGAGCATGTCGAACATCGCGCCCGTTCCGAAGGTGATCTTGGCCAACCCGGGACGGACACAGCTTTGTCCGATCAGCGAACTCTGCTGATCACCCACCACACCGGTGATCATCGGTGCGCCATCGAGCGCTGTCGCCGTGGCGATCACTCCCACGCTCGGCACGATGCGGGGCAGGCATGCTGGGGGCAGGCAGAAGAACGCGAGGTTCGCGTCGTCCCAGACGACGTTGCCCAGCTCGTCGAGGTCGATCAGTCCGGTGACGGCTGCATTGCTCGCCTCGATCACATGTTCACGGCCATTGGTAAGCGTCCAGATGATCCACGAATCGACGGTGCCGAAGCAGAGATCGCGTTTGCGGTCGGCATCGAAGGAGTCAAAGAGGAACTGCGCTTTCGTAGCGCTCTGGTTCGGGGCGATCGACTTCCCCATAGCGCCGGCCATCAAACACATGCCCGCAGTGCGGAGGTCCTGCCACCCGATGCCGTTCGCGACAGGGACGCCAGTGGCCCGGTCCCACACGATGGTGCTCGCCCTTTGCGTCGTGATCCCGACGCTCGTTACCGGGCCACCCGAGCGGAGCGTTGCGTTGGCCAGACGGATCACCATTGCCGCCAACTCGGTCGGGTCGAACTCGACCGCCCCCATGAACGGGTTCACCGCGGGAATGGGCGCCCGGTTCTCGTGTCCGGTCGATCCGTCCGGGTACACGAGCAGGCTGCGCATGTTCGACGTCCCGACGTCGATGACGAGATGGCTCATGACCGCTGGATTCCTCGCATCAACTGTGACGGTAGACGGTTCGTCGGCAGCCTGCACCAGCTGAGAGCTCGGGTTGGTCGACGGCCGACCGCAATCGACGTTTCCTTGCTCTGGCGACGCACTAGCCTTGGATGCCGCAACGCCAGGGCGGCGTGGCAGAGTGGTCATGCAACGGCCTGCAAAGCCGTGTACCCCAGTTCAATTCTGGGCGCCGCCTCATAGCCCCTGACTGGTATACTGCCAGTTCAGGGGCTCTTTTCGCTCGACCGCTCGATGCCGACCGATACCGCTCGAAACCCCTGAAAACCGCAGTTTTTGTTCCCGCGTGTTCCCACAGTGTTCCCACGGGTCATCCAGACAGGGGTCCGCATGGCATCGATCGAGAAGCGCAGTGGCGGCTACCGAGTGAAGTACCGCGACCCGCTCGGCCGTCAGAAGTCGAAGAGCTTCGTCACCAAAGATGACGCCCGTCGGTTCAGTCGCGAGATCGAGGTCGACAAGACCCGGGGCGCCTGGCTCGATCCGACCGATGCCGATATCCCTCTGGCCGAATGGGCCGAAACGTTCCTCGGACTCTGCCGTCGACTGTCGCCGCGAACGCAGGAGACCTACCGCCGAGACCTCACCACGTACATCGTTCCCCGCTTCGGGGCCTACCGGATCGGGCGGATGCCGGCCGAAGAGATCGAGAAGTGGTTGCTCGACGAGATCGACGGTGGCCTTGCGCCATCATCGGTGCATCGGCACTACCGCACGATGCGGCGCATGTTCCAGGTCGCCGTCGAGAAGCAGAAGATCCTCGCCAACCCGTGCGAACGGGTGCATCCGCCGAAGGTACCGAAAACGGAGATGACGTTCCTCACGTGGGAGCAGTCCATCACGCTGGCCGAAGCACACTCCGAACGCTTCCAGGCGATGATCTACCTTGCCGTCGACTCCGGGATGCGGTGGGGCGAGCTGATCGGGTTGCAACGGAAGAACCTCGATCTCGCCAACCGGCGCGTGCGAGTCGTTGACCAACTGGTGCGCACCGCCGACGGACAGTTCCACCGCACTGAGCCGAAGACGTCGGCGTCGGTTCGCTCGATCACGATTTCGAGGATGACCGCCGAGATCCTCGCCGCGCACCTGGAGCGCTACGCCGGTGTAGGTCGTGATGGACTGGTGTTCCCGAACACCGCAGGCAATCCGCTGGCCGAGTCGAGCTTCTACGTGCACCATTTCAAGAAGGCACAGGTGGCGAGCGGTATCAAGCTTCGCTTTCATGACCTGAGGCATACCAGCGTTGCGTTGGCGATCGCCGGGGGAGCGCACCCGAAAGCGATCCAGGCGCGCATGGGACATTCGTCGATAGCCGTCACGCTCGATCGCTATGGGCACTTATTGCCCAGCCTCGATGCCGACATCGCCGACCGCTTCGACCGGGAGATGCAAGCGGCCAAAGCCAACCGTGATCGCAAGGTCATCCACGCGAACTTTGGCGACGATGCCGTGGCTGCACAGGCGCCGCAGCGGAAGAAGCACGGATGACGTCGAAGCCGGTTGCGCTGATCCTGGCCGGACCGAACGGTGCTGGGAAGACGACCGTGTCGTCGGTGTTTGTTGGGCCCGACGTCGAGTTCGTGAACGCCGACATCATCGGTGCCGACCTTCGACGCGACGACCCGAATCGCGCCGGTGCCGACGTGACAGCAGGTCGGATCGTGTCTGCTCGACTCCGAGAGCTGGCGGCGGAGCGTCGAAGCTTCTGCTTCGAGACGAACCTTGCTTCGCCGGGACTTGTGGGCAGGGTCGACGCATGGAGAGCCGACGGGTACGAGGTGAAGCTGACGTTCATTTCACTGGCGAACGTCGATCTCGCGCTGACGCGTGTTGCTCGTCGCGTCGCTGTTGGTGGCCACGACATACCGGAGGAGACCGTTCGTCGTCGTTTTGCGGCGGGATTGCGGTACTTCTTCACGCTCTATCGGTTCCGAGTGGACGAGTGGGCCCTCTACGACAACGATGCTGGTCCGGTGCTCATCGCGAGCGGCCGACGCAGCGGCCTGAGCGAGGTCGTGCACGACCCGGTGGCGTTTGCGGGATTACAGGTAAAGGGCGGCGTGCCGACGGGATCCAAAAATGGGAGACTGGAGCAGTGAGCCAAGCGCAAGTGACCGACGTCGTCGACTTAGACGCCGACATGGTGGCACGGCATCTGGAGTGGCAACGGGCCATGCAAGAAGCGGTCGCCCGTGCCCTCGACGAGCATCGAGCTAATGGTCGCTCAATCGCAGTTCTGCGCGAAGGAAAAGTCATCACCCTGGCGCCAAGCCAGTACTGACCGGCAGTCCGTCGACCGGGCGCCACCTACCTGACTGGTCAGTAGGGCGATTTTTCGGATCCGGCGGCTCGTTCGGTACTTGGGAATGGTGAGCTGCTCGGACAAGCCTCGCGCCGTACTTCGCCGGCAGTGTGCGGGAGCTCGGCAACAGGACCTCCTACCCCGCCCGTCGGTGTACGACGTTTCGTGATACGGTGGCCATATGTCTTCTGCGATTTCTGTGCGGTTGGATGACGAGGCGGAGCGGGCCTTGCGCGTGTTGAACGCGTGCGGCTTGTCCACGTCTGATGCGATTCGGTCGTCGTTGATCGAGTCAGCGCGGCGGGTTCGTCGGAGCGAGGCGCTGGCCCGAGAGGTGGCCGAGTTGGAGGCCGACGAGGTGGATCGTGCGGAGATGCTCGAAGTTGCCGGGTTGATGGAGTCGTTGCGTGCAGCGCGGTGAGGTGTTCCGGTTCAAGATCCCGAGGGGTCTGGGCCATGAGCAGTATGGGGTTCGCTTCGGGGTCGTGGTGCAGGCCGATGAGTTCCTGCCGCGGTCGGTCGTGATTGTTGCTCCGACGTCGCGCAGCGCTCGCCAGGCGTCGTTTCGTCCGCCGGTCGAGGTCGAGGGTGAATCGACGCTGGTGCTCGTCGAGCAACTCGGTGCGGTGGACGTACGGCGTCTCGGGAAGCGGGCCGGGCGACTCAGTGTCGAAGAGATGTGGAGTGTCGACGAGGCGCTGGCGACGTATCTCGGGTTGAGCCACCTGTGAGTGCGCTTGAGCGTTTGGGGGTGTTGCCGTCGGGGACGGTGACCTTTCTGTTCACCGACGTACAGGGGTCGACGCGCCTATGGGCGGTGGACAAGGATGCGATGTCGGCCTCGTTGTTGGTCCACGACGCCATCCTGCGCGGGGCGATCGAGGGCAGTGGCGGGTACGTGTTCACGACGGCGGGTGATTCGTTCGCAGCGGCGTTCGGTCGGGCATCGGATGCGGTTCGGGCCGCCATCGAATCACAGTGCGCGCTCAGTGATGCGGTATGGCCTGGTCCGGCGTTGAAGGTGCGCATGGGTCTGCATCTCGGTGAGGCGGAGGAGCGGGGTGGTGACTATTTCGGGCCGGTGGTGAACACTGCGGCCCGGGTCGAGGCGGCCGGTCATGGCGGTCAGGTATTGATCACCGAACCTGTCCGGATCGCTTCGGGCGTGACCGAGGTGACCGATCTCGGTGTGCGCACGTTGCGTGATGTGGCCGAGCCGCTGCGTCTGTTCCAACTCGGCGCCGACACTTTCTCTCCGCTGCGGGTGGTCGATCCGTTGATGTCGAACCTCCCGGTCCGCCCGACCCGGTTGATTGGCCGTGAGAACGAAGTGGCCCGCGTCCGCGGACTGCTCGCCGTCAACCGGCTCGTCACCATCACCGCAGTGGGCGGGTCGGGCAAGACCCGCCTGGCGATCGCCGTCGGGGAAGCGGAACTCCCCCATCACCGCTCCGGGGTGTGGTTCGTCGACCTCACGTCGGTCACCAACGGCGAAGAAGTCCCGTCTGCGATCGCCAACGGACTCGGACTGAACCTCGTCGCTGGTGACGCGAGCACACAGATCCTCACGTTCCTCGCCGACAAGAATGCCCTGTTGATCCTCGACAACTGTGAGCACGTCATCGACGGGGCCGCAGTGTTCGTCGAAGCACTCCTGGCAACGAACGGCGCATCAAGGGTCCTGGCCACCAGCCGCGAGTCGTTCGATCTCGACGGTGAGCGGACCATCGTGCTCGGGTCGCTCGACACCGACGGTGCCGACTCTGCGGGTGTCCGCCTCTTCGTCGACCGTGCCACCGCCGTCGCTCCGGAGTTCGAGCTCACCGACACCAACTCAGCCACGATCAGCGCCATCTGCGGCCGACTCGACGGCATGCCGCTCGCCATAGAGCTCGCTGCTGCACGCGTGACGGTGATGAACCCCGATGAGTTGCTCGCCGGGCTCGACGACCGGTTCCAGCTGCTCTCCGGGGGACGACGCCGCAGCCGGCAGCGCACGCTCGAAGCGACGCTCGACTGGTCGTATGACCTGCTCGACCCGGGCGAGCAACGCGTGTTCCGTGCCCTCGGCGTGTTCGTCGACGGCTTCGATCTCGACGCCGTCGCGGGTGTCACCGGACTCGACCGGCATCGGGTGACGGGGCACATCGAGACACTGCAGGCGAAGTCGTTGGTCGTGCGTGCGGACAGGCGCAAGGCCACCCGCTTCCGTCTCCTGGAGACCGTGAAGGCCTACGCTGAGGATCGTCTCGTCGACGCCGGTGAGGCTGGCATCATCCGCGACCGCCACTCTGCGCACTTCCACGCGCTCGCCATGGCCGAAGGGCGTAAGGCCTGGGGCTCGCTCGACGTCGGCCTCCGGCTGCGGCACGACTGCTCGAACATCACCAGAGCGTTCGAATGGGCCGCCGACAACGACCGGTGGATCACCGCCGGAGAACTCCTCACCGGCAGTCAGTGCACGTACCATCTGGATGCACGCATGATCGAGCTCGCGCCGGCACTCGCCCGGACCTCGGCCCACACTCCTGCCCTCGATCCTGACCTCCACGGGTGCGTGACCCTCCAACGCTGGTACCTGGCGATCGTCCTGCTCGACATCCCCTCGGCGCTCGTCCAGGCACACGAGCTGACACGGTCACCGCTGAGCGACTTCCGATCCACCGGATGGGCCGTCACGGCCTTCATGAGCGCCTTCGTCCAACCGGGGACCTCGGACATGTTCATGACCAGGGCAGCGAACGAAGGCGTCGGGCCACCTTCCTCCGGATCGGATGTCCGCTCGCTCATCCCGATGGTCGTGCACCAAACGGAAGCGTTCAACCGCGGCGATTTCGCTCGTGCTCGGGAGATCTCCCACGACGTCGCCCGAGCGTCCCGGACCAGCATGATGCCCGAATCCGTCGAGGCGGAAGCGCTGGCCTACGTCTACCTCGGTGAACCCGAAAACTCGCTCGCTACGGTGGAACAACTCGGCGAATTCGACCTGCCGTTCCTCGACGGCACCCAGGTACGGGCGCTAGCTCACCTCACGCTCGGCGACACCGAAACGGCCACGACGTTCGTGCGACGCTTCGCGTTGCGGGCAGCCACCGGCGTCTTTCCCGCCGAATCCAACGACGCCATGATCGTGCTGGCAACCCTCGCCCACCATCAACACGACGACGACACCGCTCGCCGCCTGCTGATGTCCGCCGGCCCCGGTCGGCTCCCGGCCTCGCTGGGCGGCGCATACCACCTCGCTGCACAACTGGGCATCACGCAGGACTACGCGGCAGACCTCGCCACCCTCTACCAACCCGACAGTCCCCACGGCGGCATGGGCGCCACCCGCTCGCTGAGCGCCCTCCGCGCAGAACTCGCCCGGCGCGGCTGGGACTAAGCCGCACTTCGCCCGAACGGACGAGCTTCGTTCACGGCTTACGAAGGTCTGGCCTTTGCCGACCCACACCCGAGAGCGACCCAATGCACGTGCCGCGATCGCGGCCGCCATGCGAACCGCCGTGACCCGAACGCGCGGAAATGACTCACTTCTCCGGAAGTCGGGGGTATCCAGCGGCGCCGAGGGGGCGACGAAAGAGCCTTGACAACTGAGCGATACCAACCGACCGGATGCGCGAAGACACACCCAACGAGAAGTCGCTCGAAACGTGATCGAGATCACAGACCGACGGTCAGGAACGTGTTCCGCTGAAGATCCACTACAGAAGACATGAGGTCTGACATGAACACCATCGTCGTCGGAGTCGACAGGAGCCCACAGGCCCTCAAGGCCGCTCGAAAGGCGGCGGACATCGCGAAGGCGCTCGGCGCCGGGCTCCACATCGTTACCGCGGTCTTGAAGAACGAGGTCCATCAAGTCGGAATCAGTTCGGACCACGCGGCCCTGTCCGACGTCGACTTGGCCGAACAAGACCTCCACGCCATTGCCGCCGAGTTTCGCGGCAGCATCGCCGTCTCGACGAATGCCGTGAGGTCGAACCCGGCTGAAGCGCTCTGCTCCGAGGCCGAGCGCCTGAACGCGTCGCTGATTGTTGTCGGCAACAAACGAGTGCAGGGCGTGGCGCGCGTCTTGGGATCAGTGGCAGGCGCCGTCGCCAAAGAAGCACCATGCGACGTCTACATCGTCCACACCTACGACTGAGACGCAAAGCGACAGCAGTCCGCAGCCTTCGTTGCTCTCGGCTCGGAGCAACAGATCCCCGGCTGGGACTGACGTCCTCAAGGCTGTTCCGGGTCGACGGTCGATGCGGTTCCCAGACCCTGCGAGGATCATCACTGTCATGTCGACCGAATCGTCGGCGGCTCAGAATCGTTTCGCGATAGCCACACTCGAAAGTGGGCAGCCGGAAGTCGAACGAACCATACGAGGGAAACGACCCGAAGCCCCCGGACGGGATCAATCATCACAAGAGGCCGGGAGTGTGCGGCGCCGGGCTTCTTCCCTGTTGAGCGGAGTGTGAACGCCCCCGGGGACCCCAACGGGCCTGACGACCGTCGGTCGGTGACGTGACGGGCGAGGACCAATCAGGGGGTCGACGCATCGACGACGCCGAACACCTCGGCGCCGGCGTCAACCGCCGCCACCTGCGGCCCCGGTGTCGCTGGATCGCGATTCGCCTCCATGTCTTCCATGCCCCGTCTCAGCGGCTCGAAGAGGGCCAGGGATGCCTCGGAACGATCGACGCACCGGACGGTCAAGATCTGCGCGGTCCGACCGTCACCGAGGTCCTCAAAGGCAAGCGTCTCCATCCACTGAACCTTGAACAGCGTTCTCGGCCCAACCGGCGAGAATCGACTCGTGAAGTACTCGAAGGGCCTCCAGTCGAGGTACTCACGCATGGCATCACCGAAGTCGCCATGCGCGCAATGGCTGGACGACCCAGGACCGACCCGGCCCTCCTCGTTCGGGGTGAAGACGTTCGACGTCTCCAACGAGTCGAATGACCATTCCGAACGCCTGCCCGGCTGGACCCAGTACTGCCACACTACCGACGGAGGTGCGTTCAGGATGCGGCGCAGATGCACGTCAGCTTCATCAACGGAAACCCTGACTCGCTGCGCATCGCGACGCCGCTCCGCAACATCAGCGAGGTCCTGGACGAACCCTGTGACCTCTCCGAAGGACTCGTAGGACTCGGAGTGAACAGCAAGCTCGAACTGCTTCGGTTCCCGAAAACACTTCGCCGACATGAACGCGTAGGCCTTCGGCCCACCCGATTCGATCACGGTGTTCTTCAACAACCGGTGCGCCAGGATCACGTCGGGCCCCGCCAGGTCGACTCGTCCGTCGTCGTCGCGGTCGACCATGAACTCGCCGAAGTGGACGATGAACTTCAGGCCGAGACCACCGATCGCCCGACACGCATCGCAGGTGCACGTCGTCGACCTGGTCATGTCGAGGAGACGGCTGGTGTAGTCGAAGTAGCACGACTCCACGAGCTCAAGGACCTGTTCGCCATCAGGGAACGCGTCGGCCCCGGCGAAGCAGAACACCGCGTCGCCTTCGAGCTTCACGAAGCGCATCGGTGGCACAAGCCGTGACCGGATCAGCTTGGTCAACTCGGTGACGATCGCGTGCGAGTGCTCGAGTTCGGTGCCCGTCAAGAACTTCGTGTATCCGGAGATGTCCGCCAGAAGCAGGTACCCGGACATCCGGCCGACATCAACTGGCATAGCTGCATCTCCTGCTTCGCGGGACCACGCCCGGAGCGTAGCTGCCCCCACATGGCCTCTCGCGGCTGCGGCGGTTGCCCATTGCTGTCGGCGGCGTAGGTCCTATTGGGGCGTGGGTCTACGCGGCGAGGTATCAATGTCAACGTTAGGATGACAAATATGCCATCGAGTCGCGAGGAGCTCTTCCGGGTCAGCGAAGCCCGAAACGGGTGGTTTCGCGCAGCCGATGCCGTCGAGGCGGGAGTGCCCCGCCAGCAACTCGCTCGATACGTCGACAGCGGAGTGCTGCGACGTTTGGCGCACGGGGTGTACCGCCTCCGA
>JANPDB010000238.1:0-5761 GCA_031431255.1 Acidimicrobiia bacterium
GGCGATGATGTCGTCGCCGTAACGCTCGATTTTCACCGGACCCATGCCGGGAACGAGCAGGAGATCGCGTCGCTCACGCGGACTGGCCTCCGCCATCGCCGCGAGCGTGGTGTCGTGGCAGATCACGAACGCCGGGACGCCTGTGGCTCGGGCCTTGCCGGCCCGCCACTTCTTCAGCGCTTCGAGCACCTTCGGGTCGGCATTTGATCCGAGCTCGACGAGTGCGTTCTTCGTGCCGCGGATGCCCGGGACGCCCGCCGCTTTCGCCGCGGCGAGTCGCTCGCGCTGGGCGCGGAGCAGGGTCTTCCAGTCGCCGCGGCCCGGATCCTCGATCGACGTGATCGCGGCGGCGACGTTGGCGAGATAGGGCGATTCGGTTCGATTCGTCGTGCGACTGCCAAAGGTGCGTGACTTTGCCCAGGTGAAGTGGAGCTCGCGCTCGGCCCGCGTGACGGCGACATAGAGCAAGCGGCGTTCTTCGTCCCACGCGTCTTGGTTGTCGGCCTGGCCGATCGGGACATAGCCACGCTCGAGCCCGGCGAGCACCACGATCGGCCATTCGAGGCCCTTGGACCTGTGGAAGGTGGTGAGCTCCACGACGTCGGCGTGACGGTCGGGCTCATCCGCGCGCGAGGTGATCGTGGCGGCGATCCACGACAGGAATCCCTCGGTGGTGCCGGTCGGATCGAGGGCGACGTATTCCACGCCGAGACGGACGAGGCCCTCGAGGTTGGCCGCTCGTTCGTTGACGCCTTCGGGACCGACAACGCCGGTCTCCGCAGCCTCACGCGCCATCTCCTCCAGATCCGCCAATCGGGAGCTGAACGCCACCGTGGACGGGGCACGACGAAGCTGGGCGAGCGCGCCCTTCACATCGGACTGGTTCAAGAACGCACCGCGGTCTTTGACCCGATGTGGAATCCCTACCGCCCGGAGCGCCTCTTCGAACAGCACGCTCTGGGCGTTGGTGCGGGTGAGGATCGCCATATGGGACCAGGGCGTTTGCGACGAGTGACGGTCACGGAGCATCCGGGCGACGCCCTTGGCTTCGTCGACATCGCTGGCAAAGGCGGTGACGACGGGAACGAGCCCCGATGCCCGGTTGGCGCGAAGGGCGCGGGTGTCTCGTGGGGCGAGACCAAGGACCGCGTCGGCGACGGTGAGGATCTCCGGCGACGATCGGTAGTTGTCTTCGAGGCGGACGACCTCGGCCCGGGCGAAGCGATCGCGAAAGCCGGTGAGGAAGGCCGGGTCGGCGCCGTTCCACGCGTAGATCGCCTGGTTCGGGTCGCCGACCACGCAGAGGTCGAGGGCCTCGGAGGGGAGCGTGTCGCCGGACGCCCCCAGGCCGAGCCACGCATCGAGCAGGCGGGACTGTGCCGGGTTGACGTCTTGGAACTCGTCGACGAACAGGTGACGGAACCGCCACCGCTGTCGCACGGCGAACTCCCGGTCAGATTCCATCGCCCGCACACACATGACGAGGAGGTCGTCGAAGTCGACGATGCCCTTGCGCTTCTTGTCGGCCTCGTAGCGGGCATAGAGCTGGGCCATGGCCTCGGCTCCGAGCGGCGGCGTGCGCCCGATGCGGGCGATTTCGGAGGCATAGGCCTCAGGATCGAGCATCCGGGCCTTGGCCCATTCGATCTCGGAGACGACGTCGAACGGGGCCACGGCATTGCGACGCGCCCCCAGCAGAGGAGCGACGAGACGGATCTTCGACTCGGTGAGCTCGGGGGCCCGCTGCTCGGTGTCGGTCCACCACTGGCGGAGCTGGGCATAGGCAATGGCGTGGAAGGTCCCGGTGGCGACGCGCTCACGCACGCCGAGTTGTCCGAGGCGGTTGGAGAGTTCCCGCGCAGCTTTTCGCGTGAAGGTCAGCGCCAGCACGCGTGAGGCGTCGGCGGTGCCGGTGTGGACGCGGTGGGCGATCCGGCGGGTGAGGACTCGGGTCTTGCCCGAGCCGGCGCCGGCCAGGATGCACAGCGGCATGGCAGTGCTCACCACGGCGGCCCGCTGGGCCGGGTTGAGCCCGGCCAGCAACGAGTCGGTTGCCGCAGCCGGCGCACCGGAAACGACAGCTGTGTGATTTGCCATGTGGACAGCGTAGGGGAGGGGTGTGACAGAAGTACACGAGTGTGATTCGCCCTGGTCTCACGGGCGGCCCGCGGTAGTGCCAGAGGTGCGCGGGGCGACCGGACGCGCTCGCTCGGGCCGCACGCGGGGATTCGGCCAGGTGGAGGACCGTTCCAGTACCCTTGCCAGCTATGGCCTTCCCTCGGAAGTATCTGCACGACAGCGAAGAGATCATCCTCGACCGCAAGCCGCACCTGTGGTTCCTGGTCCAGCCCGTGCTCGCCGTCGTCGGCGCGCTCGTGGTGGCCATCGCCGCCGGCAACTACATCAACCCCGATGGCAACGCGAACAAGTGGATCACCTATGCCGGCGTCGTTCTGGTGGTGCTCGCCCTGCTTTGGCTGCTCGAGGAGTTTTTGCGCTGGCGGACCGTGAACTTCGTGGTCACGACCGACCGGCTCATCTACCGATCCGGCCTGTTCGCCAAGCAGGGCAAGGAGATCCCGCTCGAGCGGATCAACGACATCTCGTTCAAGCAGTCGGTCTGGGAGCGCATCATCGGCGCCGGCGACCTGCTCATCGAGTCCGGCGGTGAGCAGGGTCAGCAGCGCTTCTACAACGTGAAGAAGCCCTTCCACGTGCAGAACGAGATCTACCGTCAGATCGAGCGCACCCACGGCCGCGACATGGACCGGATGGCCGGTCGACGTGAGCTCTCAGTCCCGGAGCAGATCGAGAAGCTCGCCGAACTGCGCGACAAGGGCCTGCTCACCCCCGCCGAGTTCGACGCCAAGAAGACGCAACTCCTCGACAAGATCTGACGTCGGTTCCGCGCTCTGGCCGCGGTGACGCAGGAAGGAAGGCCAGCATGCGCGTCGTTTCGCTCGTCCCCAGCGCGTCGGAGACCCTCTTGGCATGGGGAGTCGAACCCGTCGCGGTGACGCGATTCTGCGAGCTCGGTGATCGCTATCCGACGGTAGGTGGAACCAAGGACCCCGACATCGCGTCGATTGTCGCCCTTGAGCCCGACGTCGTGGTGATGTGCGACCAGGAGAACCGCCTTCCCGACGCGCAGGCGCTGATGGCGGCCGGGCTCACTGTGCACTCCGTGAGCATCACCAGCATCGACCGCGTCGGTGAACAGATGCGATCGCTGGCTTCAGCCGTCGGGCTGGACCCCGCCCTCGGTGACCAATGCGAACCGGGAGTCGTCGCCCCGCCGCCGACGGAACTGCTGGCGTACGTGCCGATCTGGAAGCGTCCGTGGATGACGATCAACCACGACACCTACGGCGCCACCCTGCTGCGCCGACTCGGTGTGCGGCTCATCTCCGACGGCGAGCTCGACCGTTACCCGACGCTCGACCTCGACGTGGCTCGGGCCCGAGGGTGCGAGGTGGTGCTCGCCCCGACCGAGCCGTACCCGTTCGCCGAACGTCACCGGGCGGTGCTCGAGACCGTGGCACCGACGCGCTTCATAGACGGCCAGGATCTGTTCTGGTGGGGTTCGCGCACGCCTTCCGCTGTCGTCCGCCTGCGTGAGCAGTTGGCCGACGTTAGGCGTTGATCGCGGCGAGCCAGTCAGCGAGTGCCGGGGCTTCGGCGCCGATCGTGGTGGAGTCGCCGTGGCCCGTGTGCACCACGGTGTGTCCCGGGAGCGTCAGCAGTTTGGTGCGAATGCTCTCCACGATGGTCGGATAGTTGCTGAAGCTGCGCCCGGTGGCACCAGGCCCTCCGCAGAACAGCGTGTCACCGCTGAACACGACGCCCTCGGAACGCACGTGCAGGCAGCAGCACCCCGGCGAGTGGCCGGGGGTGTGGAGCACCCCGATCTCGATGCCGGCCGACGTGAGCGACGTGCCGGGCACGAGTGCGCGATCAGGCGATTTCTCGGGATAGACGACGTCCCACAGCATCCGATCGTCAGTGTGCAGATAGATCGGCGCATCGACGTGGTCGGAAAGAGCACCCGCCGCGTTGATGTGATCGTTGTGGCCGTGCGTCAACACGATGGCGCGAACGTGTCGGCCGTTGATCGCCTCCACGATCGGTCGGTGGTCGTGAGCGGCATCGATCACGGTGACCTCGCGGTCGTTGCCGATCAGCCAGATGTTGTTGGTGACTTCCCACTCGCCGCCGTCGAGGGCGAAGATACCGGAGGTGGTGACGAGCTCAACGGGCATGGGTTTCTCCTATCTCAGAGAACGACGACGGATCGCAGCACTTCGCCGCGCTCCATGCGATGGAACGCGTCCTCCACGCCGTCGAGGGTGATCTTCTCGGACACGAAGCGATCGAGGTCGAGGCGTCCCTGCAGGTACAGCTCAATGAGCAGCGGGAAGTCGCGCGAGGGGAGACAGTCGCCGTACCAGCTCGGCTTCAGGGCGCCGCCCCGACCGAAGAACTCGATCATCGGGATGTCGGGCATGCGCATATCCGGAGTGGGCACACCCACCTGCACGACGGTGCCGGCAAGGTCACGGGCGAAGAACGCCTGCTCGAGCACCTTCGGATTCCCGACGGCCTCGATGACGACGTCGGCACCGAAGCCGCCGGTGGCCGCCTTCACGCCCTCAACAGGGTCGCCGCTGGACGCGTTCACGGTGTGTGTGGCACCACATTCACGGGCCCAGGCGAGCTTGCGGTCGTCGAGATCCACGGCGACGATCGTGGTCGCGCCGGCGAGCTTCGCCCCCATGATCGCGGCGTCGCCGACCCCTCCACAGCCGAAGACCGCGACGGTGTCGCCGCGGCCGACATTTCCCGTGAGCATCGCCGCGCCGAGGCCCGCCATGACCCCGCAGCCGAGGAGCCCGGCCGTGGCGGCCGGTGCGGCCGGGTTCACGGGCGTGCACTGGCCTGCCGCGACCAAAGTCTTCTCGGCGAAGGCGCCGATGCCGAGGGCGGGCGAGAGGACGGTGCCGTCGAGCAGCGTCATCTTCTGCGTGGCGTTGAACGTGGAGAAGCAGAACTGCGGCTTGCCTCGTCGACAACTCCGGCAGTTCCCGCAGACGGCCCGCCAGTTCAGGATCACGAAGTCGCCGACCGCGACGTTTGTGACACCGGGACCGATCGACTCCACGACGCCCGCCGCCTCATGGCCGAGCAGGAACGGGAAGTCGTCGTTGATTCCTCCTTCGCGATAGTGCAAATCGGTGTGGCACACCCCGCAGGCCTGGACCTTCACCACGGCCTCTCCCGGACCGGGATCGGGGATGACGATGGTCTCCATAGAGACCGGGCTCTTCTTCGCCAACGCGACGATGCCTCGAACGTGCTGGGCCATGACCGCTCTCCTTCGCAGGTGACTTCCGTTGCGGTCCGTCCGGAGCCGCAGCGAGCACGGTACTCGCACCGATGCGTCGCCAAGTGGTGTGTCGCCCATTTCGCTGGGGCGCCTTGCGGCCAGCTTCGCCGATGGCGGCGTCCTCGTCGTTCCGTTAGGGCGCTGGCTAGCGGTGCCTCCTGCGTCCTTGCCCTCGCCGAACCTGACTCGCAATCCGCCCAACTCAATTGGGCGACACACCACTAGAGCAGACGGGCTCCGGCGGCCGGCCGGACCGTCCAGCCGATGTCGAGTGCACCGGGCTCGGTCAACGCGACGACACATCCGCCGAATCCGCCGCCGGTGATGCGGGCGCCGAAGACCCCCGGCGTGGCGAGGAGTGTGTCGATGAGCCGGTCG
>JANPDB010000239.1:0-2287 GCA_031431255.1 Acidimicrobiia bacterium
GCGGCGGGAGACGCGTTCATCACGTTGCCGCCGATCGTCCCCGTGGCCCGAGTCGCCGCCGAGCCGACGATCGAGCTCGCATCGGCAATGGCCGGGTAGCGCGCTCGTACACGATCGTCGCCAACGATGGTCTCGTGATTCGTAAGCGCGCCGATGATAAGCGACCCGTTATCACCCTCGACGATGCCGCGCAGATCCGCGACATGGTCGAGGTTCACCAGAGCATCCGGCAACAGGCGCTTGCCCTGGCGATGACCGACAACGAGGTCGGTCCCACCGGCGAGGGGAAGGGCACCGGCCGCCAATGCATCGAGCACCTCGGCCAGAGAGGTCGGTGCACTGAAGACCGCGCTCACGACTCCACCCCGCCGAGCGCTTGCGACAACCGTTGAGGAACAGTCGCGCTCATAGTTCCACCCCGTTCGCCACCGACCACACCCGCTCCGGCGTGGCGGGAAGCTGGTGGACTCGCCTGCCGATGGCGATGGCGATGGCGTTGGCGATCGCGCCGGGTGTCGGCACCGTGCACGGCTCGCCGACACCCTTCGAGCCGAACGGGCCGGCGTTGGGCGTCGGGAGATCGACGAAATCGACGTGCATCACGGGCGTGTCGCTCGCCGTCTGCAGCTTGTAGTCGAGGAGGTGGGCGTTGCGACGTGCACCGTCGGAACCGTCGACCATGCCTTCGGAGATCGCCTGTCCGATCCCCATGAGCACGCCGCCACGCACCTGGCCGATCGCGCCGTCGGGATCGAGGATGTGACCGGATTCCTGCACCGCGGCCACCTCGAGCACCCGGACCACTCCGGTGTCGCGATCGACCTTCACGCGGACGGCATGGGTCGCAAACGTGGGCGCCGTGAATGACTCGGCGCCGAGACGGCCGATGCAGCCCGAGGCATCGCTCTCCGGTATCGGCGCAGGGTCGCCCGATCCGCGCCCCAGCATGAGGTTGCCGCCCTGAGCGGTGGCGGCGAGGTCAGCGATCGCGATCGTCCGGCTGGGGGTGCCCTTCACACGGGCGTGACCTTCGACGAGCTCGAGGTCATCCGGCGCCGCTTCGAGCTGATCCGCGGCGAGCTCACGGAGCTGCACAGCAATCTCCTCCGCGGCAGCGACAACCGCTCGTCCGTTGTTGAAGATCGTCTGACTCCCGGCGGAACCGAAGTCCCAGGGTGCCGCCGACGTGTCCTGATACACAAGAGAGAAATCTTCGGCGCGCATACCAAGTACGCGGGCAGCGAGGAGCGGCAGGGCCATGACCGAGCCCGACCCGTTCTCCTGTGCGCCGGTGATGATGGTGCCAGATCCGTCTCCGTTCAGCTTCATGTAGGCACCCGACGCCATGGGGAACGACGGCCAGAACGCACACGAGACACCGATCGCCTCATCGGCAGGGAGTTCGCGCCCGTAGCCGATCAACTCCGTCGCCCGGTCGAGGCACTCGAGTGCACCGACCTCGTCGAACACCTGACCCGTTGCCGTGGTGTCGCCGGCGTGGACGAGGTTGCGGCGGCGAAACTCCACCGGGTCGATGCCGATGGCCGCCGCCACCTCGTCGAGATGCTGTTCGAGGCCCCAGCAGACCGTCGGCGCGGCGGGAGCACGGACTGAGCCGGTGGGCTGGGTGTTGGTGTACACGAGGTGGGTCCAGACGTCGACGTTCGGAACGCGGTACGGACCGACGGCGAAATGGGCGGCGAGTTGCGTCGAAACCGGCTCGTCGGCGGAGTACGCGCCGTTCTCGATGAGAACCTTGGCCCGTCGTGCCAGCAATGTGCCGTCGCTCGAAACGCCGGTCTCGAAATCGAGCACCATGCGCTCACGCCGGTGGTCGGGCGCGAGGAACTCCTCCTGGCGGTTGAACACGACCTTCACGGGTCTGCCGGCGGCCCGGGCGAGCGCGGCCACATGCGGCTCGAAGTGTGGTTCGCATTTTCCTCCGAAACCACCACCGAGCAGCGGCACGATCACGCGCACCGTGGACTCCGGAATGCCCAGTGAGGCGGCGACGTGCGAACGCGCCGGGAACGGCACCTGCGTGGACGAGTGGATCGTGACCTCACGGCCCGACCACTCCGCCAGGATGGCCCGGGGCTCCATGGGTGTCGGCTGCGAACCATCGGCGACATAGCGGCTGCGCACCACGCGGTCGGCGACGGCGAACGCCGCATCGACATCGCCCTTGACGATCGCGCACCGCGTCGCTTCGTTGCGGTCACGGACGACATCGCCACTCACGGTGTAGTCCGCCCAGTCCTCGTGGACGAGCGCGCTCTCGGGGAGC
>JANPDB010000240.1:0-2283 GCA_031431255.1 Acidimicrobiia bacterium
CGACAGCGGCGTCGTCCTGGCCCCGGGCGAGCTGACGCCCGTCGGTCGGTTCGGCGAGCTCGCCGCCGTTGCCGTGGGTGACCGGGTTTGGGATGACCTCAACGGCAATGGCATCCAGGACCCCAGTGAGCCCGGCATCGACGGCGTCTCGGTGACCCTCGTCGGCATCGACGATCGCGGCGTCCCGGTAAACCGCAGCACCACCACGTCGAGCGCGGCCGGATCGGCCGGCGGTTGGCTCATCGACGCCCTACGGCCCGGCAATTACACCGTGACCTTCGCGAAGCCAGGAATGGTTGCCACGGCGACCACTGTGGCCGCCGGGACCAGGGCCACCGATTCCGATGCCACGGCCAACGGTTCCACCGCGTCGTTCGAGCTTCGGGCCAACATCGACCTGGTGTCCACGGCCTCGGATGACCGCGACGTCGACGGTGGTCTCTACACCCCCATCAGTGTCGGCAACTACGTCTGGCGTGACGACGACCTCGATGGCATGCAGGACGCCGGAGAGCCGCCTGTCGGGAACGTCACGGTGACGCTCCGCCATGCCGGTCCCGACGGTCTGTTCGACACGGCCGACGACCGCCTCGCCACGACAACGACCGACTCCGGGGGCGCCTACGTCTTCGCCAACGTTGCGCCGGGCAGCGTCCGAGTCGTCATCGATCCGCCGGCTCGTTACGGTCACTCACCCCGAGGGGTCGCCGCTGGTGATCCCACCGGAGGCGGAACCAACGCGCTGATCGACTCCAACATCGATCCGGTGACTCACGCCGCTGAGGTTGAGCTCGTCTCGGGTCTCGACCGCTCCGACGTCGACGCCGGACTCCTACCGAAGGGCAGTCTCGGGGGACGCGTCTGGAACGACGGAACCACCACAGGCGACGGACGACAGGGAACGGGGGAACCGGGGATCTCCGGCGTGGTGGTGCGTCTCCTGTACCCCGATGGCACTCCCGTCCTGGCGGGCGACGGATCACCCCTGACGGTCGTGAGCGGTCCGAATGGGATCTACCTCTTCGACGACATCGTGGCCCGCTCCTACATCGTCGCCTTCGATGTGCCGTCTGATCTGAAGGTCACGACCCGCGGGCTCGGCGACCCGACCGGTGACTCCGACATCGACACCAAGACGTTCCGCACGTCGGTGATCGTCGTTTCGCCCCTTGCCGATGTCCGCCACGTCGATGCAGGACTGCTCAACCTGCTCGGCCCCCCGTTCATCGTTCCTCCCTCGACGGCGGTCACGACGACTCGGACAACCGTGCTCAGCACCACGACGGCCCCATCGACAACCGTCGGAACAGCGCCACTCGCCGGTCCGACCACGACCGCGGCGGCAACGTCGACCGTCGCCGCCGGGGCAAGGACAACCATCGTCGGTCGACCGACGACAACGACCACCGGTGCCCCGGGTCGGGCCGACACCGGTGCGAAGAAGGCAAAGCCGAAGCCCGCCACCGATGTGCGGTCACGCCTCGCATTCACCGGGGCGGAGCTCGGCACCCTGATCATGGTCGGGCTCGCCCTCGCGGTCGGCGGAGCATTCCTGGTGCACACTGCGAGCCGTCGCCGGCGAACCCGTTAGCGGGCATGCGGAGCACGGGCGCCGTGTCGGTGGCCGACTGACTTGGACGGTGACGGCGTGCCCCTGAACATATTTCTGTGATCGATATCCAACCCCGGACGCCCCTCACGCGTTACGTTGGGGGTCGTCCTCACGGACGAACATCTCCGGGGCCGCACGGACGAACAAACAACGTCCACCCGCGTCCGTCTTCACGACGGCGCTCACAGTGACAGTAGAACCAGATGAGTGTAATCGCCCCGACAATCGACAGGCCCCGCCTACTGCTGGTCGATGACGCTCCCGAAGTGACCCTGCTCATGCAGACATCACTCGAATCCGAGGGATTTGCCGTCGACACCGCGATCGACGGCGAGGGAGCGCTCGAGATCTTCAACGAAGTCAAGCCGATCGCCGTGATCCTGGACCTCGGTCTCCCCGGCATCGACGGGTTCGAGACCTGCCGGCGGCTGCGCGAGATCAGCGACGTCCACATCATCATCCTCTCCGCCCGCGGCGACGAGGTCGACAAGCTCGTCGGCTTCACCATCGGCGCGGACGACTATCTCACCAAGCCGGCATCGATGCGGGAGCTGGCCGCTCGGATTCGTTCCGTCGCCCGCCGCAAGCAGAGCATCGAGGCAGCAGCGAGAACGCAACAGGCCAGCCGTTCGGACTGGTCCACCGGCACAAACGCCGTTGCGCCCGAGTCA
>JANPDB010000241.1:0-1573 GCA_031431255.1 Acidimicrobiia bacterium
TTTCAGATGCCTTATCGCTCGCCGGGCCGGTGTTGCTCAAGATCGACGTGCAGGGATTTGAACTCGCGGTCCTGCGAGGCGGTCGGCGCCTTCTCGGCTCCGTGCACTGGGTCTACGTGGAGCTCTCGTTCGTCGAGTTGTATTCGGGCCAGCCGCTTGCGCCAGCAGTGGTCCGGTTTCTCGACGATCATGGTTTCGAGATGAGTGGCGCATTCAACATGTCGGAAGGACCGAGCGGCGAAGCCGTGCAGGCCGACTTCCTCTTCACCCGGGCCCACCCGGCGTCCGGAGTGAAGGCATGAGGATCGCCATCTTGTGGAAGGGGCCGAGCGGCTACATGAACGCCTCGGTCGACGCGCTTTCGCGTCGGCTGGGCAGCGATCTGCTCTACCTGGTCTACAGCTCGCATTCGGGTGCACCCTATGCGTCGGAGCTTCCCGAACACCGCCCTGCGTTTGTGCTCGACCGTTCATCCGAAACGGTCGCAAAGTATCTCGATGATTTTCAGCCCGACGTGCTGCTGGTGAGCGGGTGGGATGCACCCGAGTTCATGAAGGCCGTCCGGGCATGGCAGAAACGGGCGGTCTGTCTGCTCTTCATGGACAATCAGTGGCTTCGCAAACCGAAGCAGGTTCTTGGTATCGCAACAAGGAAACTCTTCGTCCGGCGGTTGTTTCAGGGTGTGCTCGTACCTGGAGAGCGCCAGGTGCAGTTCGCCCGCATGTTGGGCTTCGAGTCGTCACGCATTCTGCAGGGCGGATACTCGTGCGATGTTGCGGCGTTCTCTCCACCAGCTCCGCCATCCGTCCGCACACCCACGTTTCTCGTCTGCAATCGACTGGTTGAGAGCAAGGGCGTAGCTGATCTGCTGGCCGCCTACGTCGAATATCGGTCACAGACGGAACGACCATGGGACCTTGTCGTGTGTGGCACCGGACCTTTGGCCGCGTCGTTTGACGGTGTGCCCGGCGTGCAGATGCGCGGCTTCGTCCAACCGTCGGCGCTCTCGGCAGAGTTCCATGCGGCCGGCGCCCTCTTGCTTGCGAGTCATTTCGAACCCTGGGGTGTCGTCGTCCACGAGGCCGCGGTTGCTGGGCTGCCGGTCATCTGCACCGATTCCGTCGGAGCGTCGGTGCATCTTGTCGCCGACGGAGCCAGCGGCTACCTCGTGCCGACGGGAAACATCTCACTCCTCGCCGGAGCGATGGCCAAGCTGAGCAATCTGACCGAGGTTCAACGACATCGAATGAGTTGCGTAAGTCGCGGTCTGAGCAACGGGTTCAGCAATGAACGCTGGGCAACGAACGTGTTGGAGTTATGCGGTCGCGTGGCCGCTCTGAAAGGCACCGGGTTGCAGTGATGGGCCCGAGAGTGCTCCTCACGCCGGAGGCGTTCATGCGCCCGACCGGCGGAGTGCGCCGATACGCCGTTGAACTAGAGAAGGCGATAGCGACTTTCGGCGAATCGGAACGTATCGGAGAGGGGCTCGGGTTGGGTGTCGGCCGCCTCGCCGGTCGTCGTGTCGGCGGCTCGCTGGCTCGGCTGGCGGTCGACGCTCGCGCGCCGTCCCTCG
>JANPDB010000242.1:0-3323 GCA_031431255.1 Acidimicrobiia bacterium
TCTGCTCGGCGCGATCTCTCTCGACCTCTTCGCCGTGCTCTTCGGCGGGGCCGTAGCGCTCCTCCCCGCCATCGTCGAGAAGATCTTGAAGGTCGATGATGTGTGGGTCGGCTATCTGCGCGCCGCCGGTGGTGCCGGGGCCGCCATCGTCACCCTGCTCCTGGCCGTGTGGCCGGTTCGGCGACATGTCGGTCAGGTGCTGCTTGTCTCCGTCGCGGTGTTCGGTGCGGCCACGGTGGTGCTCGGGGTGACGCGCAACGTGTGGATCGCGCTCATTGCGTTCATGGTCCTGAACGCGGGTGATTCCGTCAGCGTGTTCGTCCGAACAACGCTCGTGCCGCTCGTGACCCCGCCCGAGCAGCGCGGAAGGGTGCTGGCGACCGAGAACGTCTTCATCGGGGCGTCGAACGAGCTCGGCGCGTTCGAGAGCGGCATGGCTGCTGCGCTGTTTGGCACCGTTGCTGCCGTGGTCAGCGGTGGGGTGCTCACCCTCGTCGTGGTGGCGTTCTTCGCCCTGCGGTTCACCGCGCTACGCGACGTCGACCGCTTCGAAGACATCGAGACCAGTGCGGCGACTCCGGCGACTCCGCCATAACGGCGAAACCGCACGACTCGTGGTTGGCTGGAGTGCCATGAGCAACGACCGTCCGATCCATCGTCTCCTCGTCGTCACCGCCCATCCCGATGACGTCGACTTCGGCGCCGCCGGAACCATTGCCACGCTCACCGACGCCGGCGTCGAGGTCGGGTACTGCATCGTGACCGACGGCGATGCCGGAGGCTTCGATCCGGCCGTGCCCCGGTCGGAGATCCCTCGTATCCGGAGGGAGGAGCAGACTTCGGCGGCGAAGGAGGTCGGCGTGAGCGAGCTCCGCTTCTTGGGCTATCCCGATGGGGCGGTCGAGGCGTCCCTGGCCTTGCGCAAGGACATCTCCCGCGAGATCCGGCGGTTCAAGCCCGACGTCGTCATGTGCCAGTCGCCGGTGCGGGACTTCAACCGCATCTACGGATCGCACCCCGACCATCTCGCCACCGCGGAGGCGACGATGGGGGCCGTGTATCCCGATGCGCGCAATCCCTTCACCTTCGTCGAACTCATGGAGGAAGGCTTCGAGCCGCACTCGGCATGGCAGATCTGGCTGATGGGCGGCCCCACGCCGAACAAGTGGGTCGACACCACCGCCCAGTTCGACCGGAAGATCGCCGCTCTGCTCTGCCATGCCAGCCAGCTCCCCGATCCCGCCGGTATGCAGGCCCGCATCAGGATGTGGAACGAAGCCATCGCCCTGTCCGGGGGACTTGCCCCCGGCTCGACGGCGGAGGTGTTCCAGGTCGTCGAGACGGCGTAAACACCGGCTGGCTCCGGCCGGTGCGCGTTCTGTCGTCGAGACGAGAACAGTCGCGCGTTCGCCACTGAACCCCAGTTCACCGCCGACCGGCGGTTCGGGAGTTTTCATCACTTGCGATGATCCACCACTCTGTGTGGTCGACCGATCACTATGGGGACATGACGATCATCAGCCTCGCCAGCTACGCCACCGATGTCCGGCACCTGTGCTCCGGAGCCGCCGGCTCCGTGCCGGTCGACGTCCTGATCGAGGGGGCGGGGGCATCGAGGCTGGCCCGCTATACCCTCGCCCGTCTTGCCCATGCGCTGCCGCCGATGCTGGTCCTCCACGATGACGCCTTGCTGATCGCCGGGAGGGTCCTGGACGATCTGCTCCCCGGCGTGGCGAGCGACCAGATCCCGTTTCTCGTCGTGTCCATCGGCCGGCGCATCGATCCGTGCTCCTCCGACTCCGGTGGGATCGTGCTCGCTGATCCCCAGGACAGCTGTGCCGTCCTCCCGTCGGTCATGGTCGTCGCCCGTGGAACGCACATTGTGGGGATGGCCACCGCCATCGCTGCGCCGAAGCGCCCCGACTCGCTGATCGCCGCCACGGTGTCGTGCGGACGAGCGGCCATGTCGACCGTCCTGGCCCGCCACGTCCTCACCCTTGGGCCGACCTCGGCGGAGCCGCTGCTTCGCATGAGCGATGCCTCGGGCCTGGCGATCTGCGCCGACGGTTCCCTCATTCCCTGCTGACCCCGTCGGCGCGGCGAACATCCGCCGCGCCGACGCTGGGCGCAATCAGTTGCGGGGTACCTCGAGCCAGCTCCTGCCTTTGTCGACGCGCACGTCGCCGGGGAGGCCGAGGACGCGCTCCCCGAGGATGTTGCGCATCACTTCGGACGTGCCACCCTCGATCGAGTTCGCCCGGCTGCGGAGGAACTGCTGCTGCATCGTGGAGCCGGCCATCGCCGTCTCCGGTCGATGCATCGTGTAGTCGCCGTAGAGCATGGCGTCGGCGCCCATCAGCGACATACAGAAGTCGTAGATGTCCTTGTTGAGCTCGGCAGACGCGAGTTTGCCGGTGGAACCCTCGGGACCCGGCGTACCGGCTTTGCGGTTCCCGGCGGCGCGGATGTTGGTGAGGCGTGCCGCCTCGGCCCGGATCCACAGCTTCATGAGCTCGTCCCGCGTCGCCGCATTGGTGTGGCCGTACTCACGGAACGCCTTTACGGCGAGACCGATTGGACCGCTCCCCCGCGGGGCGATCGACCCGCCGATCGAAACACGCTCGTTCATCAGCGTGGTGATCGACACGCGCCATCCGTCGCCGACTTCACCGAGCCGTTCGGCATCGGGGATGCGGGCGTCGGTGAAGTACACCTCGTTGAACTCGGCATCACCGGTCATCTGGCGCAGCGGTCGGACCTCCACGCCCGGCGCGTGCATGTCGACAACGAAGTAGGTGAGCCCCTTGTGCTTCTCGGCGTTGGCATCGGAACGAGCGACGAGCATCCCCCAGCGGGCGAGGTGAGCGAGTGTCGTCCAGACCTTCTGGCCGTTGACGATCCACTCCTCGCCGTCCTTCGTCGCGCGGGTGGCGAGTCCGGCCACATCGGAGCCGGCGCCGGGCTCGGAGAAGAGCTGACACCACACCTCCTCACCGGTGAACAGCGGACGCAGGTAGCGCGCTTTCTGGTCCTCGGACCCCCAGGTGTGGACCGTCGGCGCGCCCATGCCGTAGCCGATCGGGTTGCGGTAGTACGCGACGGGTGCACCGGCTTCGCGCAGACGGCCGTCGACGGTGCTCTGCACCTTCGGGGCCATGGCGAGGCCGCCGAAGCCCGGGGCGAACTGCACCCACGCGAGGCCTTTGTCGAACTGGGCGCCGAGAAACGTGACCGCCGGGGTCGTTGCCGGCGGGAACTCGGCGAGGAGCTCGGCGCACAGTTTGGTGACGAGCTGGATGTCCGATTCGGCGATCGTGTCGGTG
>JANPDB010000243.1:0-5023 GCA_031431255.1 Acidimicrobiia bacterium
CGCCGTCGGCGCGAAGTCGATTAACTCGATGTCGGCCATGGCCGGCACCAGCCACCCCCGAATTGCGTGCTGTCCGTGGTACGCGCCGAAGATCGCGTCGTAGTAGATCGATCCCCCGGGCGCCATGAAGTCGGCCATGAGGGTGATGCCGAGTCGGCCGAGGTCGGGGTGGGCGAAGGCCGCCATCATCTCTGCGGCGTCGAGGCCACTCGGTTCGGTGACGAGGCGAGCGAGGTCCATCGCCTTTCCCTCCATCTCGTCGATGTAGGTCTTGACGAACGCGTCCGCAGGAGCTCCCATGCGCCACACCGTACCGGTTGGGGACCTCGAGACGGCATTCCACCCGCGTGACGCGGACCCATCGGCGACGGGGCAGGATCGACGCGATGAATGACCAACCTCCCGATGCCTCCGACGTCGCGGCGACGCGCCTCGACTATCTCGTCGATGCCTACGTCCGGTCGTTCGACGCCACCGTGGTGGCTGTCGATGACGGTGATGTTGACGCTGAATCTCCGTCGGGCCCAATCCGGCGCATCGCGCTCGACCGGACGCACTTCTACCCGACCGGCGGCGGGCAGCCGCACGACGTGGGATCCTTGGCGGGACTCGCGGTCACCGATGTCCGCAAGGACGGCCCGCTCGTGTGGCACTCCGTGGGGGAGGGGACGCTTCCTTCTGTCGGCGATGTCGTGCACGCCGAGCTCGACTGGGATCGCCGTCATCGGCTGATGCGGACGCACACGGCGATGCACGTGCTGTGCGGGGTGATCTGGAAACGCTGGGGCGTGGCTGTCACCGGCGGCAACATGGAACCACTCAGCGCGCGTATGGATTTCGAATTCGACCCACTCCCCGAGGGCTTCGCCGACGAGATCGAACGACTTGTCCGTGAGGAGATCGCTGCGGACCGTCGCATCGAGGTCAGTGGGCTTCCGACGTCGGCAGCCAGTGCCGACCCGGATCTGATCCGGACCAAGGTGAACATGATCCCCAGCCACGTCACCGAGATACGGCTGGTCGACATCGTGGGGCTCGACAAGCAGGCCGACGGCGGTACCCACGTTGCTTCGACCAGAGAAATCGGCGGCTTTCGCGTCGTGAAGACGGAGTCCAAAGGCAAGGGCAACAAACGACTTCGAATCGAAGTTCTCGACACCTGACGGGACCCGTGGAGAGGCCCGATGCAATGTCGTCGAAACGCGCATCCTCGCCTTGCTTCCCACACGAGAGCGAAGTCCAGACCGCCGTTACCGTCGATCTATCTCCCACGGTCAGCGTCGCGGTAGGCACCCTGGGTCGTGATCCTCGCCGGACCCGATCGGCGCTACTGCGCGAGACGTGAGGCGAGTATCCCGGGTTGTCACCGAGGGCGACCGCTATCGTCTCTCGGTCACTATGCGGACGTTCTTCATCGGATGGATCGCGGCAGTCGGTCTCTGTGTCGGGTCCTTCCTGACGGTGGTCACGTCCAGGGTGCCCGTCGGCGGTTCGATCCTCGCGCCGTCGTCGACTTGCCCTGGCTGTGGTGCGCGCATTCTCTGGTTCGACAACGTTCCGGTGCTTTCGTGGATCGCCCTGCGGGGTCAATGCCGTACCTGCAAGAAGAGCATCCCTCTTCGGTACCCGGTCCTTGAACTCGGAACGGGAACGGTGTTCGGTCTCGTTGCCGGTCTGGCTCCTCCGGCGGTCGTGCCGTTCCTGCTCGTGGCATCGGCAGGACTGATCGCCTCCGTTACCACCTGGCTGCTGCACGGACGCCTTTCTGGCCGGGTTGCCCTGGTAAGTGCCGTGATCGCAGGTTTCGTCGCCGTAGGGACGTTTGCAGTCGAGTTCGCCTCACCCTGAATCCGTCATCGAGTAAGAACCTTGCATTTCATCTAATATCGTCACTGTGACGAAAAGCGCGATTGGCCGAGGGGAGCGGGAGATCGTTCCCTGCGGATGGTGCCGGCGCCCGGTGACGCCTACCGAGGGCCGCGGCCGTCCGAGACTCTTCTGCAAACGCAGTTGCCGTCAGCGTGACTTCGAGGCGCGTCAGCGATCAACCCGCCACGGCGTGGATGAGCACGAACTGATCGTGGCGCGACGTGACGTGGACCGTCTGCACGACGAGATCTTCGTGCTGGCGTGCGCAGTGGTCGATGCCGAGGCCGACCTGCGAGAGGCGGAGTCGGTCGCCGACCTCCGGCTGATCATCACATCGCTGCTGGCAGCAGCACGGGACGTCTCCGCCCTGTCCGACCACTCTCCCGGGTCTCGCCGAGAATCATAGTTATGTAAAGTAAAGGCTGTAGCGAGAAAGCTCGTCGTCTGGCTGGACCGGCGAACCAAATTCGGCTCGCCTCGGCCCCCACTTCTCTCCCGCGCGAGGCGATCCCAACAGCCGGGCGGCCTTCGGGGTTAACCGAGAGCGAGCCCGTGGCGTTCGAGCCACTCTCCGAAGCGGCGCCACCCCTGTTCGGGGGTTTCGGCGACCCGAGAAGGGCTCACCGTGTGACACACAGTGGCGGAACCCAAGCATTTTCTTGTTGAACCCTTGTGCACTTCTGAACCACCACTTAGAGTGGTCGACGTCGGACGCAGCTACGGGTTCGAATCGCTCCGCAGTTTTCCGACATCGACGGGGGTCGACGCAATGGTGGACACATGTTGAGGAAGCGCCGGGATCGGAGCGCAGAGGAGACGGCATCCGGCAAAGCGGCTGTCCTCGACCCGCCCATCAATCTCGCGCAGCGTGAAAGCGGTACCCCTCCCCTAGGGGAGCTCCTCGTCAGCGCAGGCGCCATCGAAGCGGACGACCTTGCCGGTCTGCTGTCGCGCCAGACCGACACCGGACGGCGGTTCGGCGATCTGCTTCTGGAGCATGGCATCGTCTCGGACGAGCAGCTCACGAAGGCTCTCTCCCGTCAGCTTAGAGTTCCCGAAATCGACCTTCGATTAGAAGATCCGATGCCTGCGGCGCTGGCGCTCGTTTCGGAATCGGTCGCCAGGTCGCTCGACATCGTGCCCATCGACCTGCACGAAAGAGCGCTCACGGTAGCTGTCGCCGATCCGCTCGACAAACGCGTCGTGTCGGCGTTGCGAGCGCTGCCGGTGGAGCGGGTTGTTGTCCGCATGGCCTCCACGTCGGACATCCGCAACACCATCAACTTGTCCTACAAGGCCCTTACCGGGATCGGTGAGTTCGTCGAGGGCTTCGCCGCTGCGTCCCAACCGTTGGTCGAGGCAGCGGCACCGGCCGTCACCCTCGGTGGTTCCAATGCCCCGGTCGTCGAAGTGGTCAACCGGCTGGTGGCACAAGCGCTGCGTGACCGGGCGTCGGACATCCACCTCGAACCGGGTCCCGACGACCTCCGGGTGCGCTACCGCATCGACGGTGCGCTCCACGACGTGCTCCGCCTACCAATCACCATGGGCCCGGCCATCATCAGCCGCATCAAGATCATGGCGGACATGAACATCGTCGAGAAGCGCCGCCCGCAAGACGGCCAGTTCCAGACGGTCGTCGACAAAAGAGAGCTCGACGTCCGGGTTGCCACGACGGCCACCATCTTCGGCGAGAAGGCCGTCCTCCGGCTGCTCGACAAAGGCCGGTCGCTGTTCGATCTGGTCGATCTAGGTATGCCCGCCGACCTGAAGATGCAATACGACCGGATCGTACGGTCGCCGTTCGGCATGGTCGTGGTCTCGGGACCCACCGGCAGCGGCAAGACCACGACGCTGTACGCGACGCTCGCCCAGATCTCGCAGCCCGAGTTGAACGTGACCACGATCGAGGACCCGGTCGAGTACGTCTTCCCCGGCATCAACCAGATCGAGATCAATGCGCAGGCCGGCGTCACGTTCGCCGGAGGTCTGCGTTCCATTCTGCGTCAGGACCCGGACATCATCCTCGTCGGCGAGGTCCGTGACGCCGAGACCGCCCGCATCGCCGTCCAGTCCGCCCTGACCGGCCACCTCGTGCTCTCGTCTCTGCATGCCACCGACGCGCCGGCGGCGCTGTTCCGACTGCTCGACATGGGCATCGAACGGTTCCTCGTGGCGTCTGCGCTCACCGGCGTCGTGGCCCAGCGTCTCCTGCGCAAGATCTGCACGTCGTGCATCGAGCCGTACGAACCGGCGCCCCAGGAGCTCGCGTACTACGTCGAGAGCGGTGGACCCGAGAAGGAGAAGTTCTTCCGCGGCGCCGGGTGCGCGTACTGCTCCAACACGGGCTACCGGGACCGCATCGGCGTCTACGAGATCATGCCGATCAACGACGACCTGCGTTATGCCCTCGTCAACAGCGCCACTCCGCAGGACCTTCGAGACGTCGCCCTGCAGAGCGGGCTTCGGACGCTTCGCGACGAAGCGATTCGCCTGGTCGTCAACGACATCACGACTCCCGCAGAAGTCATGCGGACCATCTACACCCTCTGATCGGCCCCTGATGACGATCCTCGAAGACACTCCGAACAACCGACCCGGCGAACGGCCTCCATTGATGGATCAACGCGACCCTGGGGAGGTTGCCCAGGGCCTCGCCCGGAAGTCGAAGCGGCGCATCTGGGACTACGAGCTCACCCCCAAGAAGATCAAGCTGGAAGAGGTCATGAACTTCTGCCGGCAGGCATCGAGCTTCGTGAAGGCCGGCATCCCCATCACCGACGCGCTCACCATCATCGCCGAGGACTCCGCCGACAAGAAGCTCAAGGAGGTCATGTCAGATATCGGGGCCAGCCTCCAGCAGGGGGCCAACCTCACGCAGGCGATCGGTGTCCACGCGGCGGCGTTCCCGAGGTACTTCGTCAGCATGATCCGTTCCGCCGAGCTCACCGGCCGCCTCGACGAAGTTCTCGACCAGATGGCGCAGTACATGGACCGCGACATCGAGACCCGCCGCAAGGTGAAGTCCGCCCTCACCTATCCGGCTGTTATCGCGGCGATGTCCGTCGCCACTGTTGCCGTCCTGGCCGGGTTCGTGCTTCCGCGGTTCAAGACGTTCTTCGATTCCTTCGGCGCCAAACTGCCCCTCGCAACG
>JANPDB010000244.1:0-9930 GCA_031431255.1 Acidimicrobiia bacterium
GGTCGTGGACCCCGCGATCGTGGTGGTCGCCGCCCCCGCGATGGTCGACTCGGTGGCAGTCGTTGTATCCGACGAAGCGGTGACATTGATCTCGCCGCGGACGCGATCAGGCGATCCTCCAACGAGCACGACACTCTCGCGTCGCAGCAGATCTCGATCGGCGCTGGTGGACACCTCAGCGTCGAGAGACAGGATCGTGCGGTCGAAGTTCACCGTGGCCCGAGGCGGGTCGAGGCGGGCGAGCGTGTCGAAGAACGTGCCGAGCCGGCGGTATTGCGCGAGGTCCGGACGCTCTTCCGGTTTGGCCGCCACCACCACCTCGTCGACGATCTTCAGGTCGTCGGCGCGTTCGAGAAGTCGCCCAAGCAAGGCCGTCTTGGCCTCTGCGTTCGGGACCTCACCACGCAGCGTCACCGTTGACGAGGCGAACACCGCGGAAACCTGAGGGGGACGAATCGGCGGCATTGCCGTTGTCGGAACGGGCGTTCCATCGGGGATCGTTCCGGTGTTGGCGGGGTCGAGTTGAGATGCCTTGCCGACTCCGGAAACGTCCACGCTCCGCACGCCGGGACGGCTACGGGCGATCTTGGCCACGACCGCCCTCGCCGTTGCGTCCTTCACGACACCGGAAATCTTGATGTCCCGACCGCTGGCGGTCACCTTCAAACCCGGATGATCGATCAGGACGGCATCGAGGACCGACCGCTCGAGTTGGTTCTCGATGGCGTTGCGGCGGAACAAGACGACGCCAGCGGTGAGCAATACGAGTTCCGCCAAGATCAAGGCGACGGCAAGGGATCTCCGGCGACGGCGATCACTCAGCAGCGGAATGTCGTCGGCAACCGATCCGTCGACGCGTGATTCGAGCCGCTGCTCCGTCTGGGTCGACCGTGCCACGTCAGAACCCGCTCGTGTTTGAGCCGACAGAGTTATCTGAGCCACCCGAGCCACCCGAGCCACCCGAGAGCAGCGCTCGTGCGGACACGACCCAGTCATTCGCGGTGATCACGTCCGGATGCTCGGGAAGCCACGCGGCGATGCGGGCGATGTCGTCGGGCGACCACCGGGACACGTCAGTCAACGAATCCACCCCGAGGTCGTGGAGATGCTCAACGAGTTGCTCGGTCATTCCGGGCAGGGCGAGCAGCCCGGCCGGGTCGAGCGCCACCGACGACGGTTCGGCCACCCGCTGCGGGGCGGCGTCGCTGAGCGTGGCATGAGCGGCGGCGAGCTGGCGGTCGAGGTCGGCCATTGCGGCCTGCGTCGTTTCGAGGTGGACGGAGGAACGCTCCTGAACAGCTCGGAACTCACGCTGCAGCCGAACAAGGTGCTCCGCTGCTGCGTCGGCGCGAAGTCGACTGCTCGACGCCTCCATCCGCAGCGACGCCAACGCCGTCTCGTGTTCGCGAAGGAGCGCCTGGTTCTCCCGGTCGCTCGTCTCGAGGCGCTGCGCCTCGGCGGCGGCGTTGTCGTCAATGGCGGCTTGGAGCCGGTCTGCCTCGTTCTGCCACAGCAAGGCCTGGCGCTCGAGGTACGCCACCCGTTCGGCGGCATCACGGATCAGGGTCTGGGCCTCGTACAACTCGCCCTCGAGAACGGTGAGCTGCGCACGGGCGGCCTGACCATCCTCGGCACCCACGAGTTGCGCCCGCGCCACGCCGAGGTCGTCGTCGAGTTCCGCCGAGCGGGCCTCGGCGGCGCGGACTTGGTGAAGCACGTCTTCGTGTTCGGCGCGAAGGCTTTCGAGGGCGGCCCTCGCGTCGTTGAGAGCGGAACGATCGAAGGCGAGCTGCTCGCGCAGCGCAACGACCTCGGCCATCAGCTCGGGGTCCTCGACGAGCAGCGGTGCTCCCACGTAGGCCGAGGAGCTCTGAGTTGCGATCCGATCTTCGGCTTCGGCGAGTTGCGTGGCTTGGCTCTCGAGCTCTTCCACGGCCCGCTTGAGCTTGCGACGGAGACGGGCGACGTCGCCGGTGCGCGCGTCGAGCTCACTGCGCAGCGCCTCGAGCTCGCTTGAGATCGAAGTCGCGTTGACGACGCCGGTCTGCTCGGCGCGGGTGTTGCCTCCCCAGATGAGCCAGCCGGCGACAAGACCGACGGCGGTAGCGATCAGGAGAAGAACGAACGAGTGGGCAATGAGAAACGACATCGTTTGACCTCAGGTCTCACAGAACTCGCCGAGACACGACGAAACCCGGCTGGGCCAACGAACGTAGTTCCCCGGCGGTCCCGATTCGTGGCAATCGGTCACGGCGGGCGCGGAGCGAGAGCGAATACCACTAGGGACTTACCGGCGCTCCCGGTCGGACGACGAACTCGACCCGTCGATTTCGTTCTCGTCCTGCGGCGGAGGTGTTGCTGGCGATCGGGCTCGACTCCCCTCGCCCAACTGCGGACACAATCGACGGGTTGGTGCCCCGGAGGATCAGAGCAGCACGTACAGCCTCGGCCCGTTGGGTGCTCAGCGCGGCGTTGCGACCGGGGTCGCCACTGGAGTCGGTGTGTGCTTCGATCCGAATCGGCACAGGCGTCTTGGCCAGTGCCGCCGCGATGCGATCGAGCGTGACCTCTGCCGATGGGAGCAGGGTCGGACTCGAACGGGCAAAGGTGATCGGCGAGGAGCGGCCGATCGACGCGAGTTCGGTTGCCAACCTGACGACTTGGGCTTCGTCGATGACGATCGTCGTGGTCGGCGGCGTCGAGACGGGGCTGAGTAACGCGGCTCGGGCGGTTGCCTTCGTCGGGACGGACGACCGCTTCGCTTCGCGGACATCGGATGCCCCTGCGAGGCGCGGAGGGGACGACGGCGCGCTCTTCGGCCGGGCGGGTACGGTGAGCCGGTCGGCGTCGACACGCGCAACGCCCCAGCGGCGAGCGACCCGATCGATCAGGGCGCGCCGCTCATCGGATGAGCGCGCCGACCCGGAAAGCACTGCGACTCGACCATCGAAGCGCACGTCGACGTCAGTCCCGCCGAGGACATTGGCCTCGACGTCGGAGCGAAGGTGGCGCTCCACATGGGGAATGCCGACGATCGAACCGAACGAGATCACACCGACAAGACCGACGACCCCGATGAGCACGGCCGTGGCGCGACCGGGAAGGAAATCACGATCCGGGAAGGTTACGTCGGGGTCCCCGCTCTGGACGCCGACCGCCGACCGCGGCTTGACGATCACACCGGTTCGGGGCCCGACGCGCCCGCTGGTTGATACGTGCGCAGATCGATCACGGTCGCAGCAGCGTTGGTGGACTCTACGCGACTGAGAGCGGCACGGGCCACAGAGAGGCCCGCCTCGGCCTGTTCCGCCCGGACGACGGCCGCGGTCAACGCCGCCTGCGCCGACCGTACGTAGCTGTTGTGCCGGTGCTGCAGATCTCGCACGTGGCGCTCCGCGGCGAGGAGTCGCTCGGTAAGCGACGCGTTGAGCGCCTCGTTTCGACGCACGAGTTCGAGCCGATCGGCGAGGTCGCGTTCCACCTGTCGATCCTTCTCTGCCCGTCGTCCGAGCAGTTCGCCGCTGTCCTCGCCATCGGCAACCGTCAGTTGCACAGGGGTGAACATGGGAAGTGTCCGGGCATCGAGGTCGGCGCGCAGTCGGATGACGTGATGGTCCGCGGCTTCGCGAGCGGCAACGGCGGCCTGACGTTCCGCATGTGCTTCGGCAAGCCGTGATCGCAGTTCGGTCACCGAACCGAGCATCGCTCGAGCCTCGGCAAGTTCGGCCTTCAACGCCTCGCGCTCGCGCTCGACGCCGATCCACCGTTGGTCGGCACTGAGTTTGGCCCGCTCGAGAACACGGACACGGTCACCGGCGCTGCGGATCGGTCGCCGCTGCCACGTGGAGCCCGCGGCGACCCCCACGGCGAATGCCGCGAGCGCATACAGCACGAACTCTGCGACGACGAACTTCACCAGGGAAAACCCTATGACCTGAGCGGAGCAGAAATGAGGACCGTGTGACAATACCCGCAACGGGCAACCGAGATGGTCGCCGACGCTCGACTCTGCGGGCCGCGTCAGGCCCCGCGTCCGAGGAGCATGGCATCGCCGAGGGAGAGGAATCGGTACCCGGTATCGATGGCCTCGGCATAGAGGTCCCGCCAACGCGGCCCCGCGAATGCCTCGACGAGAAGTAGCAGCGACGAACGCGGCAGGTGGAAGTTGGTGAGCAGGACGTCGACAACAGAGAACGGGTAGTTCCCGTAGATGAGCAGTTTGGTACGACCGGCGAGCACACCGGATGCGGCGACCGTTTCGAGCGAACGAACGGTCGTGGTACCGACCGCGACCACCCGGCCGCCGGCGGCCCGGGTCCGAACGACGGCGTCCCACGTGTCGGCCGGAACGTCGTATCGCTCGGAGTGGATGTCGTGCTCTTCGGGTCGATCGACCGTGACCGGACGGAACGTGTCGAGCCCGACAGCAAGATCGACCTTGGCCACTTCGATGCCTCGCGTGCGTAGGGCACTGAACAGGGCTGGCGTGAAGTGCAACCCAGCCGTCGGCGCCGCCGCGCTCCCCGCCACCCGCGCGTAGGTGGTCTGATAGCGCGATGCGTCGGCCAGGGGTGCCGTGATGTACGGGGGTAAAGGAGCCTGCCCGAAGGTCTCGAGTGCTCTCTCCTCGTCGCCGTGGGCGAGCGGCTCGCCGTCGTCGCCGAGCAGTCGGACGACGCGCTGGCCGCCACCTGTCGTCTCGCCGATCTCGACGACAAGCCCCGGACCTGGCCGCAGGCGCGTCCCGACGGCAACCTTGCGACTCGGCTTCACGAGTGCCTGCCACGTCTGATCGGAGCGGTGCTCCAGGAGCAGCACCTCGACCGCACCGCCGCTGGGCTTGCGGAGATGCAGTCGGGCGGGGATCACCCGGGTCTCGTTGACGACCAGGAGGTCGCCAGGCTCGAGCAAGGACGGGAGATCAAGGATGTGGCGATGACGGGGGGCGGCGTTCGCGGAAAGCGCGACGAGCAGACGAGCGGCGTCGCGCGGTTCGATCGGTGTCTGGGCAATGGAGGCGAACGGAAGGTCGTAGTCGTAGTCGTCCATCCGCGTGCCCGAAGGAGGGCGCGGAGACTCGTACGCGTTGGAGGAGGACTCGGCCGTGGTCGTCATGGAAATGCTCAGTCGACAAGGCGCCGGTCAGACGGTGGAGCGCCGTCATCCCCCCAGAGCGTCGTTGCGGCATCACTCGGCGAGAGGAGACCAAGATGCTCCCACGCCGCGGGCATGGCCACGCGGCCCTTCGGCGTCCGCTTGATGAGGCCCATCTGGATGAGAAACGGCTCGTACATCGACTCGAGCGTGTCGGGATCCTCGCCGATACTGATGGCGAGGGTGGAGAGCCCGGCCGGTCCCCCTCCGAAGCGGGTTGTGAGCGCGCGGAGGATGGCACGATCGACGCGGTCGAGGCCGAGTTCGTCGATGTCGAATACGGCGAGGCCGTTGCGCGCGGCGGCGAGGTCGATGATGCCTTCGGCGCGCACTTCTGCATAGTCGCGGATGCGGCGGAGCAGGCGGTTCGCGATGCGCGGCGTTCCTCGCGAGCGGCGCGCGATCTCGTGGGCACCTTCCGCCTCGATCGACACATCGAGGATGCGAGCAGCCCGCTCGACGATTCGGCGGAGATCGTCGACTCCGTAGTAGTCGAGCCGTGCGGTGTGGCCGAAGCGGTCCCGCAACGGACCGGTGATGAGGCCGGCCCTGGTCGTCGCACCGATCAGCGTGAACGGGGGGAGATCAAGACGCAGGCTCCTGGCGCTTGGCCCCTTGCCGAGCACGATGTCGAGCTGGAAGTCCTCCATCGCCGGGTAGAGCACCTCTTCGACCGCTCGGGGCAGTCGGTGGATCTCGTCGATGAAGAGCACATCGTTC
Source organism: Acidimicrobiia bacterium (assembly GCA_031431255.1). Classification (GTDB taxonomy): domain Bacteria; phylum Actinomycetota; class Acidimicrobiia; order Acidimicrobiales; family JANYDT01; genus JANLQX01. Next base: position 5,875 of record JANPDB010000244.1, read on the forward strand.
TCGGCGAGATTTGTGAGGATGGCGGCGAGATCACCTGCGCGCTCGAGGGCCGGGCCCGACGTGATCCGAAACCCGACTCCCATCTCGAGCGCAACGATCGCTGCGAGCGAGGTCTTGCCAAGCCCGGGAGGGCCCGCGAACAACAGGTGATCGGCCGCCTGCCCGCGCTTGCGCGCCGCCTCGAGCACGATCCCGAGGTGCTCCTTGAGCTGCGGTTGTCCGACAAATTCTGCGAGACTGCGCGGGCGGAGCGACTCGAGGCCGTCGTCGGCAATGTCGTCATCTTGGGGAACGCTCATCAGACACCGTTGGAGAGAAGACCGAGAGCGTGTTTGAGCAACGCCGACGGATCGGTCACGTCGCTGGGAAGCCGACGGATGGCGGCCCGGATCTCGTCGGCCCCGTAACCCAGCCCGGCCAGCGCAGCGCGCACATCGGCCCTGGCATCGGCGACGAAGTCGACCGGCAGCGATAGGGCGTCTCCCGCCGCAGCGATCGCTCCGTCGTAGTCGTTGAGGTCGGCGAGCTTGCTCTTGAGTTCAACGAGCAGTCGGGCTGCGGTCTTCTTGCCGACACCGGGCACGGCGGTGAGCGCGTCGACGTCGTCGGTGGCGAGGGCGGTGCGAAGGGAGTCCGGCGAGTGCATGTTCAAGATCGCCAGCGCCAACGACGGCCCGACCCCGTGGGCAGTGAGCACGAGCTCGAAGCAGGTGCGGTCGTCGCGGGTGGCGAAGCCGTAGAGCGTGATTGCGTCCTCGCGCACGCTGGTGTGCACGAACAACGTGACCTCGGGATGCGACGACATCGTGTGTGTGCTGAGCATCCGGGCGAGCTGGGCCGTGGGAACGATGACGCGGTACCCCACTCCTCCGACATCGATGGTGAGCTCCCCTTTGAGCGTGCGGTCGACGACGTTGCCTCGTAGATAGCCGATCACCTGACGCGCACCTTCGTGGACGGACCGGACGGTGACGGCGCGAGACGCACCCCGCCGAAGGAGGTGGCGATCCGGGCATTGCCGATGCCATCGCCCGCGGGGGCCGCGTGCGGCGTGGCACCGAACGAGCTCGACGCAAGGCGGGCGTAGCTCGCCATACCGAAGTGGTGGATGGCAAGCGCCAGAGCGTCAGCGGCGTCGAAGGGACGCGGGAGCTCGGTTAGCTTCAGCGTCCGGGCGACCATCGCCTGGGTCTGCTTCTTCTCGGCGGCACCGTCGCCGGTGATCGCCAGCTTCACTTCGTTCGAGGTGTACTGCGCGATGTCGCACCCCAATTCGTCGGCTGCCGCCAACGCCAGTCCGCTGGCCTGGGAAACACCGATAGCGGTGCGGACATTCGTCTGGAAGAATACCCTCTCGACGACGACCACATCAGGCCGGTGATCGGAGATCAGCGCGACGAGCTGGCGTTGGAGGTCACGCAGACGACGGGGATGGGGGGAATCCGGAGCCGTCACCAGCACGCCGTGACAGACCGCTTCAAGCCCGGCCTTCGTTCGACGGACACCACCGAACCCGCACCGCGTCAACCCTGGATCTATGCCGATGACGAACATTCGTTCGCCAGGTTAGCCCGTCATCACCGGAGCCCGGCGGAACTCCTCAGGGGAACGTTGGGAGAGAGGTTGCCCCCATATCTGGGGGCAAAACGCCTCCCAACGACCCTGGGAGGTGTTTTGCCGCACCTTCCCCACCCGCTACCGGCTCGTTGGTCATCGACGCCGGCGGATTCCCGTGACGGTCACGGCGACACGCTCGTCGGCAGAACCCCACCCGCGGTCCCGAAACGCCAGCAGGCCGGCGGCCGCCGCCGACCCTGTCTCGTCGGCATCGATCGACCCGCCGTTCACGAATGCGGTTGCCGCAGTGAGCTGGTCGTCCGACACGGTGACCGGCCACCCGCCGCTCACCAGCATGCTGCGCACCAGCACCGCCCAGTCGTAGGCCTCGTCGTCGAGGATCCCGGTGGCGATGCTGTGCGGGTCATGCCACACCGGCATCACGGCCGGTCGGTGGGTGAGCGCCCACTGCATGGCGGATTCGACGGCGCTGCGCGCCTCGTTCGTCACCAACGCGGCGGCAACCACGTCGAAGCCTTCGTCGAACAACTCTTCGTGCCCCAGCGCCCGGAGGGCCCGGCCGGCCACCGTGCGCCAAGCCTCTACGAGTGGCGCACACCCTTGGGCCTGCACGCAGTGAAGGGCCGGGAGTCGATCGATCACCCCGAGACCGCGACCGTCGCGCAGTCCTCGCCACACCCCCGAGGCCCAGGCGCCGCCCCCCACCTGCACGAAGAGTCGATCAGGGACACCGAGCATGGCGAACGCATCGACGAGCTCTTGTCCCGAGGTCGCTCCGCCGTCGATCGTGAAACCGTTCTCGGGACCTTGCACGCAGAAGGGAAGCGCACCTTTTCCCACCGCTTCGTGGAAGCGATGCAGGCAGGGGTCACCCGGCGGATCCGTGTCCTTGCGCGGGCACTCCACGATTCGGGCGCCGAGGGCCCGCAGTTCGACGAGCACCCCAGGGTTCGCCCATGTCGGCACGAACACCTGAACGGTTCGGCCTGCAGCCCGGGCCAGGGTTGCCGCAGCGAGGGCGGCGTTGCCGCACGAAGCGATGGCAAGAGGTGTGCGCAGCGGGACCTTGCGCACCTCGAGGTGCAGGAGGATCGCCATGAGATGACGGGCCTTGTGCGATCCCGCAACACCTATCGTGTCATCGCGACCCCAGACATCTACTCCCGTGGCTGTACTCAGCGCGTCGAGCGGAAGCACCGGGGCGACGCGGAACCCCGGTCCGCCGTTCTTGATCAATGCGGCATCGATGCGCTCGACCAGGCGAACGTATTCGGCGTCGGTGCCCCCGAGGCCGAGGTGGAGGTGGTAGCTGTGGTGCAGCGTCCGATAGCGGACGAACGGGTTGGTCGAGGTGTCGTCGGGCCAGCCGCGCACTCCGCCGAGGAGCGGGTCCCAGGTCAGGACATGGTCGACGTTCGGGGCGCGACCGGCGTTCGGACAGCGAAACGGTGCGGGAGCGCCGACATCGAGCGGGTCGACCGTCGCCGCACACCCCGCGCATCGGAGGACGACAGAGACGCTCACGCGATGTCCACCGTTGACGCCAAGAGAACCGCCGCAACCATCGAACCGTCACGCCATCCCGGTGCGCTGGTTGAAATCGACGATCCGCTCGTCCCACACGGGCACAAGGTCGCGTAGTGCTTTCCACCACGACTGTTCCTTGCGGGCGGTGAAGTCGGCGAACGAGGTGCCCTGCTGCTCAACCCACGTGTAGTACCCGAGGTTGAAGATCCGCTCGCGATCCATCTCCGTGAGCTGGATCATGTTCTCGCGGTCGACCGCCTGGAGGTATCGGCCCGTCACCTCGGCAGCGTCGACCGCCCCGAAGCCCTGCGAGTAGTCGCGGGCCAGGAACTTCTCCCGCTCACTCGGGTAGAGCTCCGATCCGTCCGTCGCGACGGTGACGATGACGTCGTCGGCTGTCATCCGGAACTCCTTGGCCAACTTGATCGCGCCCAGCGTGTTGCAGATGGCCGAGTAGCCGAAGTGGGTGAGTTGCTCGATGACGGCACCGGGCACGCCAAGACGATCGCGCAGGTGGGCCATGCCGGCAGCGGTGTTGAACAGGATGTCGAGATTGTCCGTGGCCTTGTCGCTGATGGCGATCACCGCATCGCTGTTCATCACGTTGTGGATCAGCGGTATGTGCTTGTCGCCGATGCCTTGGATGTTGTGCTCTCCGAAACCGTTCTTCAGCATGGTCGGGCACTCGAGCGCCTCAAGCGCCGCGATGTTCGTTCCGTAACGCTCCTTGAGGTAGTCGCCGGCGGCAATCGTTCCTGCGGAACCTGTGGCACTGGTGAACCACCGAAGTTTCGGGTGGGACGTTGAACCCATCTGCGATGCCACGTGTTCGAACACCATGCCCAGGGCTCGCCCCGTCACGTGGAAGTGCCCGAGGTAGTTGGCGAACTCGCTGAACTGGTTGAGGATCACGTTCTGCGGGTCCTTGGCCAACTCGTTGCACGTGTCGTA
>JANPDB010000245.1:0-2749 GCA_031431255.1 Acidimicrobiia bacterium
ACCAGCGGCTCAATGACGCGGTCGGGACCATCGTGTGCAACGGGCTCGGGTTCACCTCCCAAGGCGCCTACCGGCGGGCCCACTTCTCCCACCACCGCGATCCGCTCGGCCCCGACGAACCCGATCAGACCCTCTACCGCGGTTATCCCGTCACCTGGCCGACCCTTCGCCGGCGTCTGCGGCGCGACGCCACCGGTGAGTCCGGCTTCAAGGTCACCAGATCGCTGCTCCGGGCGCTGCGGAACCCGATCGCCCGACGGAGCGTTCTTCAGGTGCTCGCCGTCCAGTCCCTGCTGTTCGTCATTCTCGGCATGAGTGTCGGCTGGTGGGCGTGGCCCCTGCTCTGGTTCGGTCCGTGGTTGACCGTATGGCGGGTGATCAACCGACTGCGGGCCATCGCCGAGCACGGCGGCATGACCAACAGCGACGACGACCGACTGACGACCCACCACGTCCACCAATCTCGGTCGGCTCGCTTCTGGATGGTGCCGTACAACACCGGATGGCACATCGCCCATCACGCCGACATGGGCGTGCCGTGGCGCAACCTGCCCCGCCTGCACGCAGAGTTGGTGGCCGCCGGTCACATTCTTCCGGCGCTCGAATACCCGAGTTATGTGGCACTGTGGCGAAAGCTCGCAAGTCGCCCGCTCGCACAAACGGCAAGGACCGACACATGACCGCCACGCTGGCGCAACGCACGGCCGACGCCGCTGCCGTCGCGATCAAGAACGCTGAGACGAACGAGCATCAGCGCCGCCTCACCGACGAGGTCGTAGGTGCACTGAAGAACGTCGATGTTCTGCGCGCCTATGTTCCCGCCGTCTACGGCGGCCCGGAATACTCGCCGTTCGAGACGATGTCGATCATCGAAACGTTGAGCGCGGCCGACGGATCGACGGGTTGGTGCGCGACCATTGCTTCACTCACGTCTCATATCGCCGGCTGTCTCTCGGCCGAGGCGGCGAAGGAGATCTTCGGTCCCGCGGATGCCGCTGTTTGCGGCGCCTATGCACCGAGTGGACGCGGCGTGGCGCGAGGCGACGGCTCGTACGACGTCACCGGTCATTGGGCATGGGGGAGTGGATCGTCCTTCGCCACGTGGATGACTGGCGGCGCGATCAACGACGACGGCACGGCGCGTCACATGTTTTTCCGTTCGTCCGAGCTGACCATGCACGACACCTGGGATTCCAACGGCCTGCGGGCCACGGCCTCGCACGACTTCAGCGTCTACGACGCCCACGTGCCGGCCGCTCACTCCGTAGACCTCGCGGCCGCCCGGCCGACCGTCGAGGCAGCCATATCCCGGATGCCGCTGTTCGTGCTGTTCTCGGGCGGCGTTGCGTCCGTGATGCTCGGCATCGCCACGCGGGCCATGGAGGAGTTGGCCGTCCTCGCCCAGACGAAAAAGCCGGTGCAGTCGTCCAAGACCCTCGCCCAGTCGGCGCTGGCCCAGGTCGACATCGCCCGGGCCGAAGCGGCCGTCCGATCCGCCCGTGCTTTTCTGCACGAGTCCGTCGGCGAAGCGTGGGAGCGGGTCCAGAAAGGTGACCGGGTCGAACTCGAGACGCGGCTGCAGGCGAGGCTTGCGGCCACCCACGCCGGTGAACAGGCCTGCGCTGCGGTCGACCTCTGCTACAAGGCGGGAGGCGGCACCGCGGTCTACGCCACCTCGCCGCTGCAGCGTTGCTTCCGGGATGTGCACACGGCGTCGGCTCACGTGATGGTCGGAAGCCGCGTCTACGAGACGATCGGTCGACACCGGTTCGGCTTGGAAATCGACAAGTCGTCGCTCTGACGCTTTCAACCGACGGTGCACGCGGCGGCCGGTGACGCCGGTCGACTCGCCGTCTTCGCTACGGTGGCTGCCATGCTGACTGCCGGTGACAAGGCGCCTGACCTGAACCTCTCCGACCAGGACGGCAACCCCGTCAAAATCGCGCAGTTCAAGGGGCGCAAGGTCTGCGTGTACTTCTATCCCAAGGCCGACACGCCCGGTTGCACCCAGCAGTCGTGCCTCCTGCGTGATCTCGCCGGCCAGATCGGCGACACTGCCATCATCGGCGTGAGCCCCGATCCGGCGACGAAGCAGAAGAAGTTCGACACGAAGTACGAGCTCGGCTTCCCGCTGCTTGCCGACACCGAGCATCGGGTTGCGGAGGCCTACGGGGTTTGGAAGGAGAAGTCGATGTACGGCCGCAAATACCTGGGCATCGAGCGCTCTGCGTTCCTCATTGACGAGAAGGGCAGGATCGAGCGCGCCTGGTACAAGGTCAGCCCGAAAGACACGCCCGCCGTCCTCCTCGACGCGCTCGGCTGAAGGATCCGTCATGAGCATCGCACTTCCCCGACCAATTGATCTGCTGCCGCACCGTGATCCCTTCCTGCTGCTCACGAACATCATCAGGCTCGAACCGGGGACCCTCTGCGCCGCCGAATGGGTGCTCTCCGGCGAGGAGTCGTTCTGGGCGGGTCACTTCCCCGGGCGCCCCACCTTGCCGGGCGTACTCATGGTCGAGTCGATGGCCCAGGCCGGCGCGTGTGCAATCCTCGCCGACGAAGCGTTCGCCACCAAGCTGCCGTTGTTCGGCGGGGTGGATGGAGTCCGGTTCCGTCAACAGGTCGTTCCCGGTGACACCCTCGTTCTCGAAGTCACGCTCGGGCGCATGTCGTCGCGCGCCGGCAAGGGCACGGGGCGGGCCACGGTCAACGGCAAACTGGCCAGCGAGGCCGAACTGCTCTTCGT
>JANPDB010000246.1:0-8693 GCA_031431255.1 Acidimicrobiia bacterium
GGAGGGAATCGACGTCCATCTCGCCTGGGAGTTCCCCGATGCTGCTCCGACCGGTCTGCATCTGCGCAACTGCGTGGCTTGTCCGACCGACGGTCGAGGCGCAACAGTGACGATCGAGTGTGATCTGGCGACGTGGGCCGATGTGCTGACCGGAACGCTCAGTCTGTCGGGAGCCCTGGCCACGAGCCGCGTCGTGGTGCACGGCCTCGTCGCTGCAGCGCAGGCGGCCCTGGGCTGCTTCGACGTGGACGGACTGCGCTCATGAGTGAGCCCGTTCGCCTCCCGAAGGTGACGCCGTCGTTCGACGGCGTCATCGAGCGGCTCATCAAGGACTCGACACCGAGACGCCTCAACGGCACGAGCGCCCCGGCCGACGCCCCCAATGTCGTGGTGATCCTTCTCGACGACGTGGGGTTCGGTTCGTTCGGTACTTTCGGCGGTCCCGTCCCGACGCCTGGACTCGACAGGATCGCTGCACAGGGCCTGCGCTACAACCAGTTCCACACGACGGCGTTGTGTGCGCCGACACGGGCAGCTCTGTTGACCGGGCGCAACCACCACAGCGTGCACATGGGTGGCATCACCGAGATCGCCAACTCGTTCCCCGGCTACGACAGTGCGATCCCTCCGGAGGCGGCCACGGTTGCGCAGGTGCTGCGCATGTCCGGATACAGCACGGCGTGCTTCGGGAAGTGGCACCTTACGCCGAGTTGGGAGCAGAGCCCGGCCGGGCCGTTCGATCGATGGCCGACGGGGATGGGCTTCGATCGGTTCTACGGGATCATCGGCGCCGAGGCGTCGCAGTGGGAACCGCCGCTCTACGACCAGACCACGCCGATCAGTCCGAACGTCGGCAGGCCGGACTATCACCTCACCGAGGACCTGGCCGATCAAGCGGTGCTCTGGATGCAGCGTCAAAAGGCATCGGCACCCAACCGGCCGTTCTTCCTCTATTTCCCCACGCCCGCGGTTCACGCGCCGCATCACGTCGCTCCGGAGTGGATAGAGCGGTTCAAGGGACAGTTCGACGGGGGCTGGGATGCACTACGCGCGCATATCTACGAGCGACAGCTCGCGGCGGGTGTGATTCCGCCGGGAACCGCGCTCACCTCGCGCCCGGAGCAGATCCCGGCATGGGAGGACTATCCCGAGCGGTACCGTCCGGTGGCCACACGTCTCATGGAAACGTTCGCGGGATTCCTCGCCCACACCGATGCCCAGATCGCGCGGATCATCGACGCCGTGGACCAGCTCGGCGAGATGGACAACACGCTGATCGTCTACATCACCGGGGACAACGGTGCATCGGCGGAGGGGACCGTGCACGGTGCGTGGAGTGCGCCGTCGTTCCAGAATGGTGTGCACGAAGACCCCGAGTGGTTGCTCGACCACATCGACGACTTCGGCACCGACCGGTGTGAGAACCACTACAACGTCGGCTGGGCCTGGGCGCTCGACTCGCCGTTCCAGTGGATGAAGCAGGTCGCATCGCATTTCGGCGGTACGAGAAACGCCATGGCGCTGTCGTGGCCGAAGCGGATCACCGATCATGGTGGGCTCCGCTCCCAGTTCCACCACGTGACCGACCTCGCCCCCACGATCTACGAAGCCGTGGGCATAACACCGCCCGAGCAGGTCAACGGCATCGAGCAGATGCCGATCCACGGCACATCGATGCTCTATACGTTCGACAACCCAGATGCGGTAAGTACACATACCACGCAATACTTCGAGATACTCGGCAACCGCGGGATCTACCACGACGGCTGGATGGCATCGTGCTTCCATGGTCGCCTTCCCTGGATCCGCCTCGCCGGGTTCGACTTCGACGGGCCGCAGGAGAGGTGGGAGCTCTACAACGTTGCCGAGGACTTCTCGCAGGCCGTCGACCTTGCCGCCAGTCATCCCGAGAAGCTTGCCGAGCTGCTAGAGATTTTCGACAAGGTAGCGAAGGACTACGGCGTCTATCCGCTGCGCGATGCCGGTTCACCTAGAGGTGGTGACTTCGCCGTGCCGCACAACCTCGATGGCGTCACGTCGATGACCTACACGAAGGCCCATGTGCGAATGCCCGAGAGATCGATCGTGAACCTCATGAACTGCTCCTCGCGGATCACGGCCGACATCGAGATCGTCGACGACGCCACGCACGGAGTGATCGCCTGCCAGGGCGGCAACATGGCCGGCTGGTCTCTGTACATCGATGCCGACCGGCATCCGGTGTATCACTACAACTGGTTCGGTCATGTGCACACTGCGGTGCGGGGTTCCGATGCGTTGGCGTCGGGTCGCCACCGTGTCGTAGTCGACTTCGCGTACGACGGCGGCTTCGGCCAGGGCGGCGATGTGGCCTTGCTCGTCGATGACGTAGTGGTCGCCACGGCGAGGCTCGACAAGACGGTGCCGATCGTGTTCTCGATGAGCGGCGAGACATTCGATGTGGGCATCGACACCGGTTCACCGGTCGGTCCGTATCCGCACCACTATCCGTTCACGGGCACCATCGTCGGCGTCACCCTCGAACGTCTCGACGAGCCGTCAGCTCAAACCAAGGAAGCCGTGAGCCAGGGCATCTTTCGGGCGAGCCTCAGCAGCCAGTGATGTGCGGCTGGGGCCGGCGACGCCCGGCATGAGAACAGGTATGGTTCGCCAGATGATCAGCACAGACGGGCAGGTACCGGGTGAAACTTGATGAGGCCGAGCTTCCGATACTGAACCTGAAGCAGCCGAACATGCACGGTGATCGGTTCCATCGCGCGCTGTCCGAGGCGCGGGCACAGTCGTGGATCGTTCGTACGGACTCCGGCGTCGCCGTGCTCGAGCGCGAAGCAGCGGAGTTCTTCCTCAAGAGCCCGGCGCTGGCGTTCCCGGGCGCCGAGCTGATGGAGCTGATGGGCATCACCGAGGGCGCGATCCATCGGGTGATGAAGCGTGGTCTGCTCGGTCGGAGCGGTGACGACCACAAGCGTCTGCGTCGCCTCGTCTCGCGTTCGTTCACCCCGCGTGCCGCAGATCACTGGCGACCGGTGATGCGCGATCTGCTCGCCGAGCTGTGGGATGAGATGGGCGGCACGGACCGGTGCGAGGCGATGAACGCGATCGCTCGGCCGTTCCCCTCGCGCATGATCGCGGTGAACGTTGGTGCACCGATCGCCGACGCGCCATTGCTGCGGGAGTACTCGGCGATCCTTCAGGCTCGTCTCGATGTCGAGGCACTCCTCACGCGTCGACGGGAGATCGAAGACGGGACTGCGGCTTTCGAGTCCTACGTCGAGGATCTCGTCCAGGATCACGTGGTCAATCCGCGTGAGGACCTCGTTTCCGAGCTGCTGCGCGTCGAGGAGGACGGAGACCGCCTCGCCCAAGCGGATGTGGTCAGTCTGGTGATCGCCATGCTGAGTGGGGGCATCGACACCACGGAGAATCAGCTCGCCCACGGGCTCCGACTCTTCGCCGAGAACCCCGACCAGTGGCGCGCCCTCGGTGATGATCCGTCGCTGGCCAAGGACGCCGCCGACGAAGTGCTCCGTTTCGAACCGGTCGGACCCTTCACCGTTCGCATCGTGAGGGAAGCGTTCAACTACCGCGATCTTGTGTTTCCCGTCGGGTCCGTTGTGCCGGTGTGCACCTGGACGGCGAATCGTGAGGCGCCGGGTGACGCTGCACCGACGTCGTTCGATATCACTGCGGCGCGCGGAAAAGATCGTGCACTTAGCTTCGGTGCCGGGCCTCACTACTGCCTCGGTGCCGGCTTGGCATGGGCCGAACTCGAGGAAGCCTTTGCGTTCCTTGCTCCGCGGATGCGAGACATGCGCATCGACGGCGAGATCGAGTGGGGAAGCCCGTTCGGGATCTACGACATCAAGTCGCTACCGCTGGCATTCACGCGGCGCGCCTGAGTCACTGCTAGCGGATGAGTTCGATGGTGGCGTCGTGGCCCGGCGCACCGGCGAGCTTCGCGTCGGTTGTCACCAAGGGCGCACCGAGCAGTTCACTGAGGGCGACGTAGGCAGCGTCGTAGGCGGTGAGGTTCTCACGAAGCTCCCAGCAACGAGTGGCGAGCAACTCGTGATCGTAGAGCTCGATGTCGAGGCTGAGCAGGTCGTCGATCAGAAGTGCACCGAGTTCGGCGTCGATGTCGCCTCGTATCCATGTTCGACGGATCACCTGGATGCACTCGATGACGAGAAGCTGAGGGGCATGGAGGGACTCGGTCCCTCGAATACGTTGCCCGACCTCTCGGCCGGTGTCGGTCGCGAGCAACAACTCGAGCGTCGCCGAAGCGTCGAGAACGATCATCGGCTGTCACGCTCTGAACGCAACGAAGCGGTCGGTGATTGGCGAGATCGCTTGACGGTTCGAGCGGAGATCCGGTCGAGGAGTTCGTTGCAAGTGGGGCGGTCCGCCGTCTTTCGCAATTCGGCGAGGGCGAGGTCCGAGAGCGACGTGCCCTCTTGCGCGGCGCGGACCTTGAGCGCTCGATGAAGCTCGTCGGGGACGTTGCGTATCTGGATCGTCTTCATGCGAAAACAGTACTTGCATGTGGAGCACATGCAAGTACGCAGTTCGCGTGCGTTCTGTAACGGACCGACCACCAGGCCGGTGTCTCCACGGCCAAGCCTCCTCTCGGGTAGTGAGGGACCGGCTTTCGCGGGAACCGAGTTCGCGGGAGCAGCTCGCAGGAACGACCTGTTGAACACTGCTCCAACCCGATCACGGAACGACGTACGCTCTCGCAGCAAACCGCTAGGTGAAGGAGCGACCGTAATGCCGAGCAAGGCTGTCGAAGATCTTTGTGCGCTCGATGCCACCCTGCCCGCCACGATCGAGGTGGGCTGACCGATGGACTTCATGACCCGGGTCATCAAGATCGCCGACGAGGCACGAGCCGCCGGTAATCATCCGTTCGGTGCGCTGCTTGTTGTCGAGGAGCAGATCGTGGCCGAGGCCCACAACCTGGTGAACACTTCCGGCGACATCACTGCCCATGCGGAGACGATGCTCGTCCGCAAGCTGGAGCGAGCCGGCAAGCTCGTCCTCCTGCGCACCGGGACGGTGTACGCCTCGTGCGAGCCGTGCCCGATGTGCGTGGGGGCGATGTTCTGGGCAGGGGTGCGTCACGTCGTGTTCGGGCTCTCGGCGAAGCGCTTGACCGCATTGTCGAACGCCGGTGGAGAGCCGTTCGGCTTCACCATCACGGCCGGGGAGATCGGTGCGGCGGCGACCCCACCGATGCGCATCGACGGCCCTCATCGTGAAGATGAGGCCGTCGCGTCGCACGAAGGGTTCTGGAACTCGTAATCCGAGATCAGTTGGCGTCGCGTCGGTACAGCAGGAACGTTCCGATGGCGACGGCCACTGCGGTGAATCCACCGAAGACGACCGCGTTCTCGATGCTGCTGAGCTGTACCGCTTTGCGGGCCGCGGTGTCGTTGGTTGCGGGGATGTTCAGTAGTCCGTTGCCGGCGTTGAACGGTAGGAACCGCGCTGCCGATGCGTTGAGGAACTCCCGGAGGAGGTTCTCGACCACCAGCGACCAGACGAGCAGGCTGGAGATCGCCGCAGCGCTGTTGCGGGCGATCATACCGAGACCGACGCCGAGAACGCCCGACGCCGTCGTGAACACAAGTGACCAGGCGATGATCCGGGGAAGTGCTGACGTGTCACCGACATCGAGCCCGGCGAGTAACGATCCGCCGAAGCCGGCGGCCATGCCGAGCGCTCCGAGGCCGAGCCCCGCAGCAGCGGCAACGCACGATTTCGCCACCACGATCACCCAGCGGGCGGGCTGTGAGGTGAGCACACCTGCGAGGGTTCCATGTTGGGCTTCCGACGTGAACAGCAAGATTCCGGTGATCGACGCGAAGATCGAGGTGAGCACCGTGGAGTACAGGAACACCTCCTTGGCGAAAAGCACCTCGTCGGTCACGAACGTTCCCGTGGCCCATGAGGTCACGAGACCGCTCAGCACAGTGAGCCCGAGAAGGATCGTGAACGTACGAACGGTCGAGATCTTGATCCGTTCGCTTCGCAGGGCGGCCGGTACGCCATGCGCGTCGTGAGATCGCGTTCGCGTCTCACGGTGCGGGTGGGCGGTCGGGATGGTCATTGCGTTCATTTGGAGTGTTCCTCGTTCGGTGGTGGCGTGCTGGAGTGCTGGCAGACGGGCGGGTGATGAGGTGATTGGTGATGAGGTGATGGGTGATGAGGTGATGGGCGACGAGTTCATGCGGACGCGAACTCCGCCGAGGAGCTGGTCATCTCGAGGAGGGTTTCCTCGAGCGACTTGGATGCTTCGGTGATCTCCACGACGAGAATTCGATGCTCGAAGGCGAGTCGGGAGACCTCCGAGAGTGACGCACCGTGGACCTGGAGCTGGCCGTGGACCTGCTCGCTGCGGATGTGGCGTTCGACGAGCAGGTGACGCAACTGGTCCGGCTGCAGCGTGTCGACGACGACGATGCTTTCGTTTCGACCGATGATCGCCTCGACCGATTCCGCGGCGATGAGCTTGCCGCCCCCGACCACCACCAGATCGTTGGCGAACATTGCCAGTTCCGCAATCAGGTGACTCGAGACGAACACCGTCCCACCGCGGGCTGCGAACGCAGTCAGATAGGTGCGCAGCCAGCGGATGCCATCGGGGTCGAGACCGTTCGACGGTTCGTCGAGCAGGAGTACCTCCGGGTCGCCGAGCAGTGCACCGGCGAGGGCGAGGCGCTGGCGCATGCCGAGGGAGAACCCACCCGCACGCTGGTTCGCCGCGGACTCGAGGCCGACGTCGGCGAGCACCTCGTCAACGCGTGCCACCGACACGGCGCTGAGAGCAGCCAGCGCCCGCAGATGATTGCGGGCCGTGCGTCCTGGGTGCATGCAACGGGCGTCGAGAACGGAGCCGACGACCCGGGCCGGGTGGAGAAGGTCGGTGTAGTTGACGCCGTCGTAGCGCACCTCGCCGGCGTCGGGCCGGGCCAGGCCGACCATCATGCGCATCGTCGTCGACTTGCCCGCGCCGTTCGGTCCGACGAAGCCGGTCACCCGTCCCGATGCGACGTCGAACGTCATGTCGTCGACGGCGAGCCGTGCGCCGTACTGCTTGGTGATGCCTGAGACCGAGATCATCTGGAGTGCTCCGTTCTTGGACCTTACGACGTAAGGTGAGTGGACCAACCATAGACATACGGCGTAAGGGTGTCAACGTGACGAAACACACCCGGCCGTGAGAGGAGACTCAGACATGGCGACACAACGCAAGACAAAGCCGGAAACGAAGGCAAAGCCGGAAACGAAAGCGAAGCCGGAAACGAAAGCGAAGCCGAAGCGGAAGGTCTCGCTCAATCGAGAGCGGGCACTCGCGTCAGCTGTCGCCCTCGCCGACCGCGAGGGCATCGGCGCCCTCACGATGCGCAAGCTTGCCGAGGAACTGGGGGTGGAGGCAATGTCGCTCTATCACCACGTCGCCAACAAGGAGGAGATCCTCGACGGCATGGTCGACATGGTCTTCGCCGAGATCGACCTACCCCGCTCCGACATCGGCTGGAAAGCGGCGATGCGCGAGCGAGGAGCGTCCGTCCGGGCCGCGCTCAATCGGCACCCGTGGTCGATCAGCATCATGGAGTCCCGTACGTCGCCCGGCCCGGCAACCCTGCGTCACCACGACGCCGTGATCGGTTGCTGCCGCGCCGCCGGCTTCTCGCTCCCGATGACGGCGCACGCGTTCTCGATGATCGACAGCTACATCTACGGCTTCGTGATGCAGGAGGTCAACCTGCCCTTCGACCATGGAGATGATCTGCACGACCTCGCCGCGTCGATGGAGCCGCTGTTCGCAGCGGGGAGCTATCCCCACTTCATCGAGTTCGTGACCGAACACGCGCTGCAGCCCGGCTACGCCTACGGTGACGAGTTCGACTTCGGTCTCGACCTCATCCTCGACGGGCTCGAAGTGGCGGCGAGGAAGAACAGACGCGGCAAGTAGGTCTGCAACCATCGAGCTTGTTGTGGCACTCACGCGGCGGCCGGTCGTCGGCTCGGTGGTCCGGTCCGCATGATCTGGCCCGAAGGAAGTTCGATGGTGAGTTCGCAGTTGGGTCCGAGGGTGAAGAGCCACCCGCCTTCGTGGGCGGCGTGATGATGTTTGCTGCAGAGCGGAAGGAGGTTGACGAAATCGGTCGGTCCGCCATGGCGCCACCAGTGGACGTGGTGCGGCTTCGTGTGATCGAACGCCACGTTGCAGCCAGGAACGGCGCAGGTGGCGTAGACGGCGCGCAGGGCGCGGCGCTGCGCACGGTTGGCGAGTCGGGTCGTGCGGCCGAGGTTCAACTCGCCGTCGGCGTCGATCACGGCACCTTCTCGAACGATGACCGGTCGGATGCTCGCATTGGTGCAGAGGTCTTGGACCCTTGCCCAGGGGATGGTCACGGGGATGCCCCAGTCGACGGTTGGTTTGCCGTCTTGGCCGAGGTTGGTGGTGTCGATCACGAAGACGCATTCGGGTCGACCGAATCGTGTCGATGCGGTGCCCACCTCGGCCGCGAACTCGTCCCATTCATCAGGTGACGTCGGCCGGTCCGTCGCGCCGCCATCGGTGGGTTCGGGGCCGGTCGGGGCGGCCGGCCGCGCTTTTGACCCGGCCGGCGGAGCATTCGACCCGACGACACCCTTGGTCAAGGCGAGGAGGGCGAGCGCGCGGA
>JANPDB010000247.1:0-2233 GCA_031431255.1 Acidimicrobiia bacterium
GGCTTCCCCATGGGCAAGGCCGGAGGTGGCGGCGTCGGCCTCATCGCCATCATCGTGGTCGTGGCCCTGCAGATGTGCAGCGGCGGAGGGAACGGCGGGATCGACGGCGCCTTCCCGTCGCCGACGCAGTCGGGTATCGACGCAGGTAGCCCGTCTCCGGCCGGTTCGTCGGGTGGCAACACCAACCTCGCGACCGAATGCAAGACCGGGGCGGATGCCAACCGCCGCCAAGACTGCCGCAACGTGGGCGTGGTCAACAGCGTGCAGGCCTATTGGGCCGACGAGTTCGCCCGATCGAATCTCGAGTACACGAAGGCCGTCACCAACTTCTTCACCGGACAGACACAGACCGGCTGCGGCGACGCGAGCAGCGATGTGGGACCCTTCTACTGCCCGGCGGACTCACAGGTCTACGTGGATCTGTCCTTCTTCGAGGAGTTGCAGACACGATTCGGCGCCCAGGGCGGACCGTTTGCCGAGGCGTACGTCATCGCCCACGAGTACGGGCACCACGTGCAGAACCTGCTGGGCACCTCCGAGCAGGTGCAGAAATCCGGAGACCGCCAGGGTCCAAAGAGCAGCTCCGTCCGTCTCGAACTTCAGGCCGACTGCTACGCCGGTGCATGGGCCTACAACGCCACCCGCGGTCCGAACCCGCTCATCGTCGAACTGACCGACGAGGACATCCGCCTCGGCCTCGACGCCGCATCGGCAGTGGGTGACGACCGCATCCAGCGCAAGATGCAGGGACGGGTCACCCCCGAGTCCTGGACCCATGGATCGTCGGAGCAGCGCCAGCGTTGGTTCCTCAAGGGCTTCCAGTCGGGCGAGCCCACGCAGTGCGACACCTTCAACACCGACGAACTCTGACCAGATCCCACCGAGCCCGGCTCGCACGCCGCTTGGGTGGTCGACGCCGCAGACAACGCCGCGTCAACCCCCCAACGCGGTGACCGGCCTACGCCTACTTGGCGTTGATTTCTTCGATGCCCTTGATGATCGAGGGCATCGCGCTGTCGAGGTCGACCACGATCTCGGAGTGCAGCTCGAGGAACTCCCCGAGGGCGAGGGACTGCACGAGCCCTTGGGCGATCGCCGCATCCGTGTCCTTCACCTTGACAATGGTGATGCCACCGGTGCCGTTGGCGTTCATGAACCAGCAGACCCGCTCGCTCGACGCGTCGGCGGCCAGGCTGGCCTCCTGCCGTCCCCAGATAGCCATCATCCGATTCGTCTGCTCCGGCGTGATCGGCCGGTTCTTCCAGGTGGTGAGGATGTACATGTCTTCTCCCTTTGTCGAGGGCGTCACCGCGACGCCTACGAGACAGCATCCGGGACGTCTGCGGGCGCGTCTGTGATCCACATCACGCAGAAAGGGCGATTGTCGACGCCCAACTCAATTGGGCGAACCACCGCTAGCTTCAGCGGGATGAACTTCGAGACACTGACGCTCACCCACGGTGCAGCCGACTCCGCTGACGCCGGGATCGTGACGATCACGCTCAACCGGCCGGAGAAGAAGAACGCCATCAACGCCCAGATGTGGCAGGACCTGAAGACGGTTCTCCGCGGAATCGTGGACGATGACGCGGCCCGATGCGTCGTGCTCACCGGCGCGGGGGGAGAGTTCTGTTCCGGCGCAGACCTGTCCGCTCGTGGGGACGGTCCGGCGCGCCATCAACTCCTCGCCATGCGCGAGGTTTCAGAAGTGGCGATGGCACTCCACCGACTGCCCATGCCGACCATCGCGAAGGTCGACGGAGTCGCCGTCGGCGCAGGATGCAACATGGCCCTCGGATGCGATCTCATCGTGGCGAGCGACCGGGCTCGGTTCTCCGAGATCTTTGCCAAACGCGGGCTCGCGCTCGACTTCGGCGGCACCTGGCTCCTTCCACGCCTCGTCGGCCTGCACCGGGCGAAAGAACTGGCGTTCTTCGCCGACGTGATCTCCGCCGCCGAGGCCGAGCGCATCGGGCTCGTCAACCGAGTCGTGCCACAGGCAGAACTCGACGCGTTCGTGAGCGAGTGGTCGCGACGGATCGCGGGCGGACCGCCGCTGGCGCTGCGCCTTTCGAAGAAGCTGCTCAACGAAGGGTCCATGCTCACGATGGACCAGGCACTCGAGGCCGAAGGCTGGACCCAAACCGTGACGATCGGTTCGTCGAAGGACACGACCGAGGCGATGCTCGCCTTCGTCGAGAAGCGCACGCCGAACTTCCGCGGACGGTAGCGC